>NZ_WBYI01000013.1:0-93819 GCF_013282965.1 Marinobacterium sp. xm-a-152
AAAAACATTACGCTAAATGAATTCACATATAGGTTGCTTGTCTTGTTAAGCTTTTGTGCTCAACCTCAACAAGCGCCCACACGCATTACCTGATTAATTGTTAAAGAGCGTGCCACCGATCTCTTGGTGGCTGCTTGAGTACTCGTCTCAAGCGAGGTGCGTATCTTACCGATATTAGACTTAGGGTCAACGCCTATTTTGTTTTTTTTTCACTTTTTTTAAAAAAAGATTAAAACTGATCATTAACTGTACAAAAGCCCCTATTTTTTGCTCATTTTTTACCCAAATTATCGCTAGTATTCAGGGATAAGCACTTTTGGACTCTTTATGTATCAGTTACCTCAGTACTCCCACATTACTTCCTTTTCTAAAGTTGCCATCTTAACCAGTGGCGGAGATTCACCTGGAATGAATCCTGCTATTCGGGCATTGGTTAGAACGGCGACCTCTTTTGGTATTGAGGTGATCGGTATTCATCGTGGATATGCAGGATTGCTGAATGAGGAGTTCGAAACACTTAATTCCAAAAGTGTCAGTGGACTCTGTCATAGAGGGGGAACCTATCTAAAGAGTGCTCGCTGTCTTGAGTTTCATGAACCGGCCACACGACAACGCGCTTTCGATATTCTCTCGAAGCACGGCATCGAAGCATTAATTGTCATTGGGGGTGACGGCTCACTTTCAGGTGCCCATGCACTCTATCAAGAGTTCTCCATTCCCGTTATTGGTCTACCAGGCACCATTGATAATGATATCTATGGTACTGATGACAGTATTGGGTTTGATACCGCTGTAACGACCGCCGTCGAAGGCATCGATAAAATCAGTGATACTGCCTATTCACATGATCGTCACTTCTTAGTTGAGGTAATGGGGCGTAACTACGGCCTGCTTGCCTGTCATGTTGCCATTGCCGCCGGCGCGGAAATGGTCATTGTTCCCGAACACCAGTCTGATATTACCGATATCAGCCAACAGCTGGCACAGCGACGCAAAGAGGGCATTGGCTCCAGTGGCATTATTGTCGTCGCTGAAGCTGGAAAGAGTGGCTGGTCTAATCAACTCTCTGAAGAGATGAGACAGCTAGGTGAAGACCCTAGAGTCTGTGTTTTAGGTCATCTGCAGCGTGGTGGAAAGCCAACAGCGCATGACCGCCTGCTTGCTGCTACGCTGGGTAACTGCGCCATTCATACACTGCTTGAAGGGAAAACGGATGTGATGGTGGGGGTAACAAAAGGTGCAGTGAGCACCACACCCCTAGAAGCCGTCATTACCCAGAAGAAGGGGTTGCCCGTTGAAGTGATGGACCTCATCAACGAGCTACAACACTAAGAATCACTAGCCCCAGCGATCGGCCACAAAGGGGTTGGTGAGTCGCTCATCACCAAAGGTCGATTCAGGACCGTGCCCCGGTATAAAGCGGATATCATCGCCAAGAGGAAACAGCTTCTCTTTAATAGAGCTGATTAACGTTGCATGATCACCCTGTGGGAAGTCGGTACGACCAATCGAACCCTTAAACAGGACATCGCCCACTTGAGCAATTTTTGCCTTACGATCAACAAACACCACATGCCCTGGGGTATGACCCGGACAGTGAATGACATCCAGTGTGATATTACCAACCATAACGGTGTCACCATCATTGAGCCACTGATCCGGCACAAAGCCCTGCACCTGCTGAAAACCAAACATCTGACTCTGCTGCTCTAACCCTTCGATCCAGAACAGATCAGCTTGCTGGGGGCCAATGATCTTAACATCCATCGATTTTGCTAGGGTGGCCGATGCACCGGCATGATCAATATGGCCGTGAGTCAGTAGAATCTTCGTCAGCGTCACGCCCTCTTCTTCGATTGCAGCCATGATTTTTTGCAGATCACCACCTGGGTCCACAACGGCCGCCTCTTTAGTCTCTGTACACCAGAAGAGAGTGCAGTTCTGTTCAAAAGGGGTGACGGGAATGACACGATAAGCCATAGCTACCTCTGGGATCAGCGCGATGCTGTCATCAATGATTTTAATTTCTGATCTCGGTAATTCGCAGCACCTCTTGGTACCTTGCCGCTGCTACCCTTTTCAAGCCAACGTTTGATGCGTTGCGCATCGGCTAGGTGGGTGCGTTTACCGTAGGAGTCCAATAGGACAATGCCTAGATTACGACCTTTGATGCGTGTTTTAAGAACCAAACACCGGCCTGCATCATCGGTATAACCGGTTTTACTGATCTGAATGGACCAACTCTTTTTATTAACCAAGGTATTGGTATTAAAAAACGCCATGGCCGTGCGTGGCCGTTTAAAGATCACATCACGTTTAGAAGAGGTCGTTACTTTGGAGAGAGTTGGATAGAGACTCACCGCCTCCAGCAGACGCATCAGATCACTTGCAGTAGAGACGTTCTTTTCGGAGAGTCCGGTAGGCTCCTGGAATCTCGTGTTGGTCATACTCAAGCCCTGTGCCGTCCAGTTCATATTATCGATGAACTGCTTAGCACCGCCAGGGTAAGCGTGAGCCAAAGTGGCCGCTGCGCGGTTTTCCGATGACATCAAAGCGATGTGTAGTACATCTGCTCGCGGAAGATTACTTCCAACACGAATGCGAGAGTGAACATTGCGCATCTCCGGTATCTGATTCACTTCAATCGTGATCCGCTCCTTCATCGGAAGGCGGCCATCTAAAGTTACTAATCCTGTCATCAACTTCGTCAACGACGCGATCGGTTGAACGCGATCGGCGTTGCGCTCATAGAGCACCTCTTGCGTGTCTAGGTCTTTGATCATAACACTGACAGAGGCAAGGTCTAGTTTAGCGGGGTCAGGGGCTGCCACAGCCGTCGCGCTAAATAGAACAAAAAATAGGGTAAAAATAGATCGCATGAACCAACAAATCCTAATATCTGTTATTAGGATACCGAAGCTACTGCAAGATTTGTATGCCTTGATATACTATCTCGCAACACTCTATAGAAATGGATCCTAGCGTGAACTCAGCTAACCTTCTTAAACAGATCAGCGATGCCAAAGCCAAGCTGCGTAAATCAGAACAGAAAGTGGCTGATTACGTTCTAGCACAGCCGAATGACATCATTCATATGCGTATTGTTGATCTGGCATCAGAAGCGATGGTCTCTGAGCCAACGGTGGTTCGTTTCTGTCGAGCGCTTCAATACGATGGGTTCCAAGATTTTAAGCTGACCTTAGCGCAAGCGCTGGCCAGTAACTCAACCTTCGAACAGTTCTCAATGAACCATGACGACACCGTTCTAGAGTTTAAGCACAAGATCTTTGACTCAATGATGGGTAATCTGGTCGAAGCACGAGAGCAGTTAGATGACCGAGCGCTAGAGGAGGCCATTCAGGCGATCGCTTCAGCGCGTCGAGTGGAGTTCTATGGCCTGGGTGCATCTGCGCCGGTCTGTGCCGATGCACAACACAAACTCTACCGCCTTAAGATCTCTGCAGCCGCCTATTCAGATCCTCACATGCAGACCATCTCAGCCGTCACACTTGGCGAAGGGGATGTGGTGGTTGCCATCTCACAAACGGGTACCACCAAGGACCTTCTACACAGTGTCAAGCTTGTTAGAGATACTGGCGCAACCGTTATCACGCTCTGCCCAGCCAACACCCCACTAGCTGAACTGGCAACCATACCGATCTTTATCGACGTAGAAGAGGACAAAGACCTAAGTACTCTGATGTCATCTCGCGTGGTCCACCTTGTTGTCATCGACGTAATAGCTGTTGGAGTTGCGATGCGGTTGGGACCTAATGCCGTCGAGCATCTTAAGACGATCAAACGCAGTCTTAGAAGTCTTCGTCAAAACGATCGTCGCCTGATGATGCGCCGACCTGACTAACGCATTTTACGTTTCACTTTTTCGTAACACTTTTTTACGACAATCGTCGCGGTTGCATTACTGAGACGCTTTCAGTAAAAAGAGATTAGAACAGTGTAGCCATGAGCGATCCGTTCATGGACGTTTGCTTAGGAGGTTGACCTATGCTGATTCGTGAAGAAGAACTAGATCCAGTAAAAACTCAAATTTTTGATCTGCTTGTGGGCTTCGAAGAGGAGAAGACGCAAGAGGAGCAAAAGTGTCAATCACAGCGACTGCTTAATGCTCGCAGAGCCATAGAGCAGCGTCGCGAAGAGCAAGAGCTCTCGACCTATTTCAATGAAGAGAGTTGGTTCGACGAAAAATAGTCGCAACCGCTCACAATAAAAAGAGAGATCGAGGCAGAGCCTATTGGAAATTTGATCTCTCTTTTACGCTTTTTCACCCAGTTCAATCATGCGGTGCACACCCGTTCTTGCCTCTCTTGGCGTCAATCCAAACTGCTTTTTGTAACAACGTGAAAAATAGCTAGTGGATGTAAATCCCGCTTTTTTCGCAACCGTTTGAATCGGAAGACGAGTCGCCTTCAACTGCTGACGTGCAAACTCAAGACGCAAACTCATGTAGTAGTTTGTCGGTGATGAGTTCAGGTGCTGTCTAAACAGTCGCTCCAACTGTCTGGTTGAGAGCCCAACTCGATCGGAGATCTGCTCACAACTTAGAACCGGTTGAATGTGCTCACGCATCAACTCCAGCGCTTGTGTCAGGCGAGGGTGACTGCCGTGTTGGCGAAGCTGCAGCTTCATACGCTGCTTATCATGAGCAGGACGGATGTTGGGGTGAATACAGTGCTCAGCGACTTGGTGGGCTAAAGATTCACCATGGCGAATCGTAATCAGCTGAAGAATCATATCCAAACCCGACAAACCACCAGAACAAGTCATCAGGTTGCCATCAATCTCATAAAGCTCTTCACTGACGTTAAGATCTGGGTAGAGCTCCGTCAGCTGATCACGCTCCTCCCAGTGGACCGTACAGGTTTTACCCTCTAACACACCGGCTTCAGCCAATAACAGAGAGCCCGTCGAGGTTGCACCTAAACTGATACCATTGCGAACCAAATTCTGTAGCCAATCGTTCAAGTAGGTTTCGGACTCTTGTTGAGCACCGATACCGCCAACCACCAACATACGATCAATCGATTCTGTATCGTTCATGCGACGTGTCGGTTGGAAACGCATACCTGTCGAGCAGGTAACGGTCTGATCGGCTGGACCATAAAAGTGCCACTCATAAAGAGTTTGACCACTTAACTGGTTCGCAAGACGCAGCGGATCAATCGTCGCCGCAAAGGAGATGATCGAGAAACCGGGCATTAGGAAAAAGCCGAAGTGTTCTGGTTTCTGCTGCACAATTGACCTACAAGTAATAAAAGTTATTACCCTAGTCTACGCTAGTTGAGAAAAGATAGGTCACAAAAATGAAAATGGGGCCGGACTAGAAGCCCAACCCCACTCATAGTAGTGCTATGAATCAGTGCTTACGAGCCGTTCGCTCGGGGATTAATCCCTCTGGGGCATATCGTAATGCAATCAGAAGCACGATACCGACCGTCATCAGACGCATGTGAGCGGCACTGTCCATCAAGTGCAGACGTAGCCAGTGAGTTGGCTCCATGAAAGAGGTTAGGGTATCCACTAACCAAAGACCAATCGGCTCCGCTTCGATCCAGAAGAACCAGATGAAGAAACCGCCCAAGACTGCACCCCAGTTATTGCCCGAGCCACCAATGATCACCATGACCCAAATGAGGAAGGTGAAACGCAATGGCTGGTAACCAACCGGTGTAAACTGACCATCCAGAGTCGTTAGCATTGCACCAGCAAGGCCAATAACCGCTGAGCCAATCACAAAGATCGTCAGGTGACGTTTAACAACATCCTTACCCATTGCGGCAGCGGCTACTTCGTTGTCACGAATAGCGCGCATCATACGACCCCAAGGTGACTTAAGTGCCGTCTCAGATAAGTACATCAAGATCGCAATGACAACGATAAACAGCCCTGCGTAACATACTTTAACGAATAGAGACGAGGCCTCTGCCACTTCCATACCCCAGTCTGCAGCAAATTGCTGGAACCAAGTTGCCTGTTGTAGATCCACCTCATAAGGAACCGGACGAGGTAGACCGTTGACGTTTTTAACACCGCGTGTCAGCCACTCTTCATTCTTAATGAAGTAGAGAACGATCTCAGAAATACCCAGCGTTGCAATCGCTAGGTAGTCAGAGCGAAGCCCCAAAGCAACTTTACCAATGACGTAAGCCGCACCGGCCGCAAACACCATACCCACAGGCCAAGAGAGGATGATTGGCAGACCTAAGCCACCAAGATATCCAGTCACTGAGGGGTTAACCGCTTCGATTGCTTCAACGGAAGGGAGGAAAAATAGACGCATCAGGGCATAACCCACAGCTATGATGACAAACAGCATCCAATAGCCAGTCTTCTTACTCTTAGCCCCAAACTGTTTCCACGCCAGGATCGACACGAAAATGGTCGCAATTAGAATCAACAGGCCGACTAAAATGCCCTGACCACCCGCAGCACGCGCCTCTTCAACCGGTGGCATAGAGACCAGAACCGCGGCCAAACCACCCAGTGCTGCAAAGCCCATCACACCAACGTTAAAGAGACCGGCATAACCCCACTGCATGTTGACACCCAGTGACATGATGGCACTGATCAAACAGAGGTTAAGAATGGTAAAGGCGACAGACCACCCCTGACCCACACCGACGATGACAAGCAGAAGCGCCATCACCGAGTAGAGAATCGGAGTGCGATATTGATTAAAAAATGTCTGATTCATTACAAGGTCTTCCCACTAAAAATACCGGTAGGTCGCACAATCAGTACGATAACCAAGATGATGAATGAAACCGCAATCTTGTAATCGGTGCCCAACAGCTGAACCAACGAATCAGGTTGGAAACTATCAGGCCCCAAGTAGGTTACGACTTTCTTGTAGGCGAAGGTGACGGCAATCTCTGAGAAGGCGATCACGTAACCACCCGCAATGGCACCCAATGGGTTACCAACCCCACCGACAATCGCTGCGGCAAAGATTGGTAAGAGCAGCTGCATAAAGCTGAATGGTTTAAAGCTCTTATCCAATCCGTATAGAGTACCGGCAATGGTCGCTAGCGCACCCACAAGGATCCAGGTAATCATCACGACACGATCTGGGTTGATACCCGACAGCAGTGCTAGATTTTCGTTGTCTGAAAAAGCACGCATCGATTTGCCGGTACGTGTTTTGTTCAGGAACCAGAACATGGCAGCTACCACAATAATCGCAGTAATAATGGTCACCGCTTGAGTCATCTTAAGAGCCAACCCTTCATCAAGGCCCGTCGCACGTTTGAAATCACGCGCCGAGAAGATGAAACGAGTTCCGTCAAAGAAGATCTGATCGCCAGGACCGATAATGAATCGCACCAGACCACCGATAAAGAACATCAAACCGATTGAGACAATCAGGAAGATCACCGGACTCGCCTTGCGCTGGCGGTGATATTTGTAAACGGTTTTATCAAGGATCAACGAGAGTGCGACAGCACCGGCAATACCCAAAGGTAGCGCCAGCAGGGCTGTTGGCAGCGGTGCAATAGAGACACCCAGCGCCTGTAAACCCCAGGTACCAAAGATGGTGATCATGGTACCAAAAGCCATCATTTCACCGTGTGCGAAGTTGGAGAAACGCAACACACCGTAGACCAGAGTGACACCCAGTGCACCGAGCGCCAACTGACTGCCGTAAGTCAGTGCAGGAACAAGAATAAAGTTAGCCAGAACAATTAGGGCATTAATAAAGTCAGTCATCGATTAACCCCCCAAGAACGAGCGACGAACATCAGGGTTAGCCAACAACGCTTCGCCTGTATCTGTGAATCGGTTAGAGCCTTGCACCAGCACGTAGCCTTTATCGGCAATCTCTAGCGCCTGTTTCGCATTCTGCTCAACCATCAAAATCGCTACACCTGTGCGAGCAATCTCTATGATGCGATCAAATAGCTCATCCATCACAATGGGTGATACACCGGCTGTGGGCTCATCCAGAAGCAGAACCTTAGGTTGCGTCATCATGGCACGACCCACCGCGACTTGCTGGCGCTGACCGCCTGAAAGCTCACCGGCTGGTTGGCGACGCTTCTCTTTCAAAATGGGGAAGAGTTCATAAACCTGTTCAATCGAATCGGAGATATCATCTTCACGTATGAAGGCGCCCATCTCAAGATTCTCTTCAACCGTCATCGAGGTGAATACGTTGTGGGTTTGAGGCACAAACCCCATCCCTTTAACCACACGCTCTTCAGGTTTAAGGTGGGTAATGTCCTCACCATCAAACATCACCTGGCCTTCTCGCAGCGGCAACATGCCAAAGGTAGCCTTCATTGCCGTCGACTTGCCAGCACCGTTAGGGCCAACGATAACCGCGATCTCACCTCGATCCACACCAATGGTGCACTCTTTGAGGATATCCGCAGCACCGTAGCCGCCGGTCATACTCTGACCTATTAAAAAACTCATGTACGCTTACCGCTTATGTTTCAAACCGGTACCGAGGTAAGCCTCGATCACCTGCTCATTGTTCTTAACTTCATCAACCGTACCCTCGGCTAAAACAGTACCTTCCGCCATACAGATAACCGGGTCACAAAGACGCGCTATGAAGTCCATATCATGCTCAATCAGGCAGAATGTGTAACCGCGCTCCTGATTCAGCTTTTTAATCGCATCGCCAATCTTGTAGAGCAGCGTACGGTTTACACCGGCACCGACCTCATCCAAGAAGACAATTTTAGGATCCACCATCATGGTGCGACCCAGTTCCAGAAGCTTCTTCTGGCCACCTGACAGGTTGCCAGCCAGTTCATCTGCAACGTGACCAATCTCTAGAAAATCGATCACCTCGTCCGCTTTCTCACGCACACGCTGCTCGTCAGCACGCACTAGATCTTTGCGGAACCAGGTATTCATTAAGCTTTCGCCAGCTTGATTAGGTGGTACCATCATCAAGTTTTCGCGAACCGTTAATGAAGAGAATTCGTGAGCCAACTGGAAGGTGCGCAATAGACCCTTACCAAACAGCTCATGTGGCTTAAGTCCGGTAATGTCTTCACCATCAAGGGTGATGCGACCTGAAGTGGGCGAGTGGTGGCCTGCGATCACGTTAAACAGCGTCGTTTTACCTGCACCGTTTGGACCGATTAGACCGGTAATTGAGCCCTTCTTAATGTGAAGGGACGCGTCATTCACGGCATGAACACCGCCAAAGCGCTTATGGAGATTTTCTACAACAATCATAATGCTCAAATGTAAAAACGGCTCGAGATTCAGTGAACCCCGAGCCTGTTTTATGCGCTATCGCTTAGCGGTAACGAACAGTTGTGTTCTGCTGGTCTTTAACCAGAATCTCACGGTAGCTACCTGCTGACTCACCGCCGCCGATCAACTCAACCGCAGTCGCACCAACGTAGTCAATCTGACCGCCGTTAGCTAGGATCTCAAGACCTTTCGCTAGCTCACCTGGGTAGATTTTCTCGCCTGGAGCGTTTGCGATTTCAAAGACGTGATCTTTAACGACTTTAGAATCTTTAGTGCCTGCTGCCTGCATCGCTAGAAGCGTCATAGCCGCTGCATCGTAAGAGTAGTCAGAGTATGGGCCAGGTGCCGCACCGGTAGCCGCAGTGAACATCTCTTTGTAAGAGTCTGATCCAGGGCTGTCAGTACCTGGAACCGTACCGATTGAACCGTTTAGATCCGGACCGATTGCAGCTGTTAGGCTGTCACCGATCATCGCATCAGGTAGGAAGAAGTGATCAAATGCACCCGCATCTAGAGATGACTGAATGATGCCTTTACCACCTTGGTCAAGGTAACCAGCAACCACTAGGATGTCACCACCTGCCTGAGCAAGAGCACCCACTTCCGCACCGTAATCGCCTTTGCCATCTTCGTGTGGAGTGTTGATAGTCACTTTACCGCCAGCCGCTTCGAAGTTTGACTGAATGCTGTCCGCTAGGCCTTTACCGTAATCGTTGTTGGTGTAAGTCATTGCGATCGACTTGTAACCTTTCTCCTGAAGCATTTCAGCAATTACTTGGCCCTGACGAGCATCAGATGGTGATGCACGGAAGAAGTAACCGTTATCTTCAAGAGTTGAAAGCGCTGGTGAAGTCGCTGAAGGAGAGAACAGAAGAACACCGTTTGGCATCGCTACGTTCTGTAGGATTGAGATCGTTGCACCAGAACAAAGAGCACCCACAATCGCATCCACTTTCTCAGCTGAGATTAGACGCTCAGCGGCTGCAGCGGCAGCAGAAGCATCAACACAGGTTGAGTCAGCACGAACTGGAGTAACCTTAGCACCACCAAGAAGCTTGCCGCTATCAGCAACTTCTTTCATAGCCATCTCTGCACCTGCAGCCATATCAGCAGCAAGTGATTCAGCAGGACCTGTAAAGCCTAGAGCAACACCAAGACGAACTTCGCTTGGCATGTGGCTGCCAGCTTGCGCCGCACCCGCGATCATTGAAGCTGCAGCTACAGCCAATGCTAATTTTTTCATTCTCTTCTCCTTATAATGAAACATCACACCACTTTATCGATTAAGTAGTAGCGATCAGTGTCTGCAGTTTTTCAACTGGCAACGCATTAACATTATCGAATGTTGACCATTCAGACAACAGATTTCAGTTACGTATTGGTCAGACCATCTGATCAATTGATGGTTAATCAATTATAGAACAGACCTGATGGGTGATTTTGCCTATTTATTGAACAGAAACTGGAAAATATTCTTTTTATTCATATTATAAAAATCAATTTTCCTAGAAATTAGAGAAATTTAGGTGATTTGCTAACCATCAAAGACTTGGCCATGCTCTTTAACAGCCTCCATACAGACAAAGGTAGAGGTACTAGAGACATAGGGTAGCTCTGAAATAGTTTCACCCAGAACCTCTCGATAGCTCGCGATATCGCGTGTACGCACTTTAAGGATGTAATCAAAGTCTGCAGCCATCATATGGCACTCCTCTATTTCAGACACAGCGCCAACTGCATCATTAAATGAAGCAAGAGCAGCAGCCCTGGTGTCACTGAGCTTAACCTGCACAAAGGCAATATGATTAGTATCGAGCAGTCCGTAATCCATGATTACGGTATAGCCACGTATCACTCCATTGCTTTCTAGCCGCTTCATTCGAATTTGGCAGGGGGTTTTAGATAATCCCACTCTATCAGCCAACTCAGTGACCGTTATCCGCCCGTTTTGCTCTAAGGTTTTTAATATCGCCAAATCATAATTATCTAAAGACACATTAGTCATATCGCCTACCAATAAAATTATTTAACTATTAGTTATCTAAATTAAAGCAAATAATAAGTTTTAAAGTCTATATATACCTATAAAAATAGACAGAAGCCCTATAAGTCTAAATCTATAATTGCATTATCAATTTAGAGGGGCTAAACATGAACGCTCAAAACACACACATCCAGATACCCTATTGCGACCAATCAGAATTAGATCAACTGCAACAGCTCATCGAGAAAGAGCAACTTCTGCAGTGGGTCACGCCTGACCTCCAGACAGTGGCGAGCAACCTAGTCACTGCGATTCGTAACAATTTTAAGCCGTCTATCCTTGAGCAATTCCTTCGTGCTTATCCTTTAGACACGCAAGAGGGACTATCGTTGATGACTTTGGCTGAGGCCTACCAACGCGTACCGGACAAACAGACGGCTAACGAACTGATTATTGATAAGCTCGCTAACCGCGACTGGTCCGTTAAAACGGCGCAGACCAGTGCACTTGTTCGCGGCGCCAGCATGGGACTGCAACTGGGCAGCGCTAGCCTCAAGATGAAACCCCTTCGCAGCGCAATACTCGCCGCGATGCGAATCGGAGTGGGTGCAGGTATGCGGCTGATGGGTCGTGCCTTCGTCCTAGGTGAAAGCATTAAAAGCGCCCAAGAGCGCGCCGGCAAACTTGAGTTCCAAGGTTACACTTTCTCTTACGATATGCTGGGTGAGGCGGCTTATACTCAGGCCGACGCCGATCGCTATTTCAATTCATACCGCAACGCCCTGCTAGCACTGATCGAGCAGTCGAAATCAACCCAGATCGAAAAGAATCCAGGCATCTCAGTAAAGTTGTCGGCGCTGCATCCGCGTTACGAGCTATTCAATGAGGACGAGGCAGTTACCCAATTAAGTGAGCGCATGCTGTCACTCTGCTCACTTGCTAAGGAGCACAATATTGGCCTCAATATTGATGCTGAAGAGTGCGCACGCCTTGAGATATCGCTCGATATCATTCGCAACCTGATTGAAGCGCCTGAGCTTTCCGGTTGGGATGGTCTGGGTATTGTTGTGCAAGCTTACAACCGCAAAGCTTATTCGGTACTGGATCAACTCTACGCTTGGGCAGATCAGAGCAATCGCAAACTGATGGTGCGTTTGGTTAAAGGTGCCTACTGGGATACCGAAATCAAACTTGCGCAGGAGCAAGGGCTGGACCATTTCCCGGTGTTCACCGCAAAGCATCACACCGATGTCAGCTACCTCGCCTGTGCGCGCAAACTGGTGCGTTACGGCGACCGCATCTACCCACAATTTGCTACTCACAATGCCCAGACAGCAGCCTGTGTACTCAACTGGGCCAAAGAGGCCGGCATTGCATTCGAAATGCAACGTCTTCATGGCATGGGAGAGGCGCTGCATCAAGAGCTCTTGGAGAAGCACCAGACAGGTTGTCGTATCTATGCGCCCGTGGGAACGCATAAAGATCTACTCGCCTACCTAGTGCGTCGTCTGCTTGAAAATGGAGCCAACTCCTCATTTGTTAGCCAGCTTGCTGACGAGGCTATCCCGCCACAGCAGGTCGTTGCGAGTCCGGTGCATCAGAAACTCATCGAGCAAGCGGTAACACCCGGCAGCGCAATATTCACTGATAGGAGTAACTCTCGCGGTTTTGACCTTGGCGAACAGGCAGAAGTCGATGCGCTTTTAGCAAGCCGCTCACTCTTTATGCAGACAATTTGGGGCGAGACAGGTGACGTCCCTGTTGTAGAGCCTTACTCGCAAGAGCTATTGGGGCACTATCAAACGACTGATCTGAGCTCAGTCGATCAGCTGTTCAATCAGGCCAAGGTTGCCCAAACGGCTTGGGCAGACAAGCCACTCAAAGGAAAACTCTTGCGACAGATCGCAGATCTTTATGAACGCGACACTCCTGAGTTACTCGCTCTACTGGCCAGAGAAGCAGGAAAGACTCTTGCTGATGCAATCAATGAAATTCGTGAAGCGGTCGACTTTCTGCGTTATTACGCCGATGAGAGCGACGGACTTGATCAACAAACTGAGGCACGAGGTGTGGCTGTCTGCATCTCACCTTGGAACTTCCCGCTGGCGATCTTTACCGGTCAAATTGCGGCTTCTGTTGGTGCCGGCAATGCGGTGTTGGCTAAACCGGCCGAACAGACCAGTTTAGTCGCTCGCAAAGCGATAGAACTCTGGAAAGAAGCGGGCATGCCAACTGACCTAGTAAAACTTGTGTTCGGAACAGGCGCACAACAGGGTAATGCACTGGTCTCACACCCAGACGTGAACGCAGTGATCTTTACCGGCTCGACAGCCACAGCGAAACGTATTGAGAAGGCACTTGCGCATAACGCTGCGCCAGATACTCTGCTGGTCGCTGAAACTGGCGGCCTGAATGCGATGATTGCCGATGCATCTGCGCTACCAGAACAAGTGGTTAAAGCGGTTATGGCATCAGCCTTCCAGAGCGCCGGCCAGCGCTGTTCAGCGCTGCGTATGCTCTACGTCCAGCGAGAGGTTTACCCGCAGATCCTCGAGATGATCACCGGCGCCATGGCGCTGTTAAAGGTGGGCGATCCAAGCGAACTGAAGTGCGATGTGGGTCCTGTTATTGATGCTACAGCTGCGCAAGCGTTGAATACTTATATTGAAGAACAACGCTCAAGAATTGTGTATCAAACTAAAACTCAAGAGCTCGACGGTCATTTTGTTACACCAACCTTGCTTGAAGTTGATGGTATCCATGATTTGGACTTCGAGCGCTTTGGCCCGATTTTACATATTGCTCCATACAATGCGGATCAACTTGATGATGTGGTCAACGATATTAACGCGCGTGGATATGGCCTAACCTTCGCAATGCATTCACGCATACAGAACAGAACTGAGCGGCTCTGTGCTGAACTCAACGTGGGGAACTGCTACATCAACCGCAACCAGATTGGGGCTATAGTCGAGTCTCAGCCTTTTGGCGGGGAAGGTATGTCAGGGACCGGACCTAAAGCGGGTGGGCCAAACTATCTCGTCAATCTAACACAACCGGAGACAATTGAGAGTCAGTATCAACCTAACCCCTTAGACCTGCTATCAGCAGAACAGGTGCAATCAGCATGGCAGACTCTGCGATCTCAATTTAAACCTCTTGCTCGTGAACTTCTAACACAATGCCCTAGTGTTACGGGTGAAGATAATCAGCTATTCACATCAGCTAGAGGTTATTGGTTAGTCGCTGGCGACGAGCAAGCTTGGCAGCAAGCCATTGCAAGTGCATCAACCGGCAACCCAACGCTACTGCTAACCAAAAAGATTCCTGACAGTGACATCATGAAAGATCTACCCATTATCTGTTTGGCCGGCGATCTGGATCCAGGACTGTTAACTGAGCTTGCAGACTTGGCAGGCGTATCTGTTAGCGCTCACGAAGCGTTATGTAAGCAGATTCGTATTACTCTCAGTCAAAGGGAGGGGGCGATCATTCCACTTCTCAAGTCTAAAGGGCACTCGGTTTACCACCGTAAAGAGCAACATATTTGCGAAGACACCACCGCTTCAGGGGGAAATGCAGCACTGCTAATGAGTTAATAGTATCGTTAACTCAAGACAGGCAAGGGGGTGATTTGCTATAACTCTTCAGTAGATTATCCCCTAGGTATCAAAGCCCATCATGCAACCATCAACCATCGGTATTCTGTTCTGTTTAGCGTCCATGTTGTCGTTTGCTATTCAGGACATCATCACTAAACACCTGCTAGTAGGGGGTTTGCCCCTAAGTCAGTTGTTACTGGTGCGATACCTGTTTTTTACCCTGTTTGCCGTCATGCTTGCCGGAGGGTTGCGGCAATCTGTTGTGGGACTTAAATCGGCACAGCCGATGCTGCAGCTGGGTCGTGCGGCGCTGTCGATTACCGAGATAATCTTTATTAACCTGTCATTCACGCTGATGTTGGTGGCAAAGGTACACGCGATCGTCGCGCTTTTTCCCCTGATTACGTTGGTTATGGCGCGATTTATCCTGAAAGAGGAACTGACGAGAAGAAGGGTGATAGCGGTTTTGATCGGTCTTACCGGTGCGATGATTATCATTCAGCCGAGCAGTGCCGGTATCTCGATCGAGTTACTGATGCCGCTGAGTGGCGCCATTGCATTAGCCAGTTTCTCGATTCTAACCAAATACCTGAGTGGCAGAGATGGATTCAAAACACACACCCTCTACATGGGGCTAGTAGGTTTGGTGCTGGCGCTGCCATTTGGCCTGTTTCAGTGGATTCAGCCATCGACAGAGCAGAGTGCACTGCTAATCGCATTAGCCATTATGAATATTGGCTCCCAGCTTTTTTACATTAAAGCGATGGACTATGCAGATGCGAGCACCCTGCAGCCGTTTAACTACACGCTGCTACTCTTTGCCACTCTGGCTGCATTAATTCTACTGGGCGAGGTACCCACACTGATGACGCTACTTGGCGGCGCCATCATCGTTGTGGGTGGTTTGATTGCCATGGGGCGGTTAGCCCCAAGGTAGTTTGCTACTCTACGGTTACTGATTTCGCAAGGTTGCGGGGTTGGTCGACATCGGTGCCTTTTAGAACAGCTACATGATAAGAGAGTAGCTGAAGAGGAATGGTGTAAACCAGCGGTTCTAACCAGAAATCGACAACGGGCAGTTCAATGACATGAATACCCTCTTCCTCTTGGATAGTACCTTCTTCCGCGAAGACAAATAGCTCACCGCCACGCGCTCGAACTTCTTGAAGATTCGCTTTCAGCTTATCCAGCATGTCGTTACGCGGGGCAACGGCAATGACCGGCATCTCTTTGTCGACCAGAGCCAGTGGACCATGCTTTAGCTCACCGGCAGGGTAGGCTTCAGCATGAATGTAGGAGATCTCTTTGAGCTTAAGTGCGCCTTCCATTGCAACTGGATAGAGCGCGCCTCGACCTAGGAAGAGCGAGTGGTGCTTCTCAGCAAACGCTTCTGACATCTTCTGAATCTGATCATCCAAGCCAATCACTTGCTCCAACAGTGAAGGGAGCTGGCGCAACGAGTGCATGATCTTCGTCTCTTGATCGTCGCTTAATCCTTGGCGACGCGCCAATGCAACGGTCGTCAGCATCAAAGCGACTAGCTGAGAAGTAAATGCTTTGGTTGAAGCCACACCGATCTCTGGACCGGCCTGCGTCATCAGAGAAAGTTGTGATTCACGTACCAGCGAGCTACCAGGAACGTTACAGATAGCTAATGAACCCGCCACTCGAGATTGAATATCACGCAGTGCGGCCAAGGTGTCAGCGGTCTCACCCGATTGAGAAATCGTCAGCAATAGAGTGCCTTCGGGTACAACGGCTTTGCGGTAACGAAACTCAGATGCCACCTCTACCGAACATGGCAAATTAGCTAATTCTTCGATCCAGTAACGCGCCACCATACCGGCATGATAGCTAGTACCACAGGCAAGAATTAAAACCTGCTTAGTGTTATCAAACAGTTCTGCAGCCTCTGCACCAAAGCACTGCTCAAGAAGACGATCTCCGGTTAAACGACCTTCAAGCACATCCGCCATTACAGTCGGCTGCTCATAGATCTCTTTCATCATAAAGTGCTTAAATTCGCCTTTTTCAGCTGCACTTGCTGAGTGCTCGTAACGCGACACTGCTCTCTCAACCGATTGACCTGTCGCATCCCAAACACGAATCTCATCACGAGTCAGGCAGCCAATATCGCCATCTTCAAGAAACATGAAACGGTCTGTAACAGGAAGCAGTGCAAGCTGATCGGATGCGATAAAGTTTTCGCCAATGCCAACACCAACAACCAGCGGACTGCCTTTGCGTGCGGTATAGAGCTGGTCTGGTAGATCCTTGTGTACCACGCCCAAGGCGAATGCACCCTCAAGACGGGCGATGACTTTTGGCAACGCTGCAAGAAGTGAATCTTCTGATTTAAGAAGCTTAGCAAGTAAGTGAGCGATTACTTCTGTATCAGTCTCAGATGAGAATTGAAAACCATCAGCAAGCAATTCAGCTTTTAGCTCTTCGAAATTTTCGATGATACCGTTATGAACAACAGCAACACTATCTCCTGACATGTGCGGGTGAGCGTTGTGCTCTGCAGGCACACCATGAGTGGCCCAACGCGTATGCGCAATGCCAAGTGTACCTGTGATCGGTGACGCTTCTTGAGCATCCTTAAGAGCCTGTACTTTGCCAATACGGCGTAGACGATTCACAGATTGACCATCATGAATGGCCATGCCCGCTGAGTCATAGCCGCGATACTCCAATCGACTAAGACCCTCTAATAGAATACCGCTGACCTGGCGTTCAGAGACTGCACCTACAATACCGCACATAACGATTAACCTTTCTTTATTGGGCGTTTCCAGCCCGAAATATTTCTCTGCTTACCACGTGCAACGGAGAGCTGATCCTCTTCCACTTTACTGGTAATGGTGGAGCCTGCACCGATGGTTGCTCCTGCTCCCACTTGCACGGGTGCAACCAATGAGCTGTTTGACCCAATAAATGCGCGATCACCAATCTCGGTCAGGGATTTGTTCACACCGTCGTAATTACAGGTAATGGTGCCGGCACCAACATTTACCTCTTCACCGATCTGTGCATCGCCAATGTAAGAGAGATGGTTCAATTTAGACCCTTGACCAACCAGAGCTTTCTTCGTCTCAACAAAGTTGCCGACTTTCACTCCAGCAGCAAGTTGTGAGCCAGGACGGATACGAGCAAAGGGGCCCAACTGACAAGCCTCGGCAATAACAGCACCATCAATGTGGGTGTTCGCAAGAATCTCTACACCGTCACCGATAATCGAATTTTTAACGCTGCAATTGGGCCCAATCACAACGTTTGAGCCAATGCGTACCTCGCCTTCTGCAACGAAGTTAACGTCAATGTGGCTATCTTGCCCTACCCTCAGTTGCCCTCGCACATCGAATCGAGCTGGATCAGCCAAGGTAACACCAGCATCCATCGCAGCATTGGCCTGCTGAAGTTGATACCAACGCTCTAATTCAGCGAGTTGTCGACGATTATTCACACCCTGTACTTCGAACTCAGATGTAGGATGAAGTGCCTGAACCGTTACACCCGACTCCGCCGCCATTGCGATCAAATCAGTTAGGTAGTACTCACCCTGTGCGTTATCGGAAGAGAGTTGCGGCAACCATTCGTTTAGATGATCGGTTGGCATCGCCATAATGCCAGTGTTCACTTCAGTGATCGCCAATTGCTCTTCATTGGCATCCTTCTGTTCCACTATACCCACAACATCGTTAACCGCACTTCGAAGAATACGGCCGTATCCCGTCGGATCGTCTAGGTTAACGGTCAGAAGCGACACTTTACCCGTTTGAGCGACCTGTACCATCTGCTCTAGCACACTCGCCGGCGTTAATGGCACATCGCCGTAAAGCACTAGCGTAACACCGCCTGCACGAAGACCCGCTGAGGCCTGTGCAACGGCATGGCCCGTGCCTAGCTGCTCAGCCTGTGTATAAAATTGGCAAGATAGATCGGACAACGCCTCTTTAACCTGATCCGCACCATGGCCAACCACAATATGCATCGCGCTGTTGTTTAACTGACTCGCTTGATCAATGACGTGCTTTACCAGCGATTTTCCTGCCAAAGGGTGAAGGACTTTAGGGAGTTTAGATTTCATACGGCTGCCTTGACCGGCCGCAAGAATGACTACATCTATCGACATTAACGGGTGTTTCCAAAAACAAAATTTATCCACTTGACGATACTTTAACCTAAGCGCACACTGCTGCAAGGTTAAATGTCATAAAAAAATTGACAAATATGGATAATTCGCTGTTTTTAGAGATCGGTCTTAGCGACCGTGACGTCTCAATCTACAAGGCCCTGCTAGCGCTTGGCCCCAGTTCGATTCGTACCATTGCTGAGCGTGCAGGGGTCAATCGCGGCACAACCTATGAAGCACTGAAGCAGATGCAGGCGTTAGGTGTGGTCAGCTATCTGCCAAAAGGTAAGCGCCGCATCTTCACAGCACGTGAGCCTGAAGTGTTGGTAGAACTGGCTGAAGAACGCCGTAAACGCTTAGATCTCGCTGTTGAAGAGTTAAAGCGTCGTGTCATACCCGAGCTGCATCAACTCTCGCCTGATTTTAGCGCAGCCAATGTTCAGTGGTATGAGGGTGACGAGGGGATTGAGCAGGTACTCAGAGATATCCTTAACAGTGTTAGCTCAAACCCTGAACCGATCTACTCTGTCTTCTCATCAAAACCGATTCGAAAGCACCTCTACCGCCCTTTCCCAAACTTCACGGCGCAGCGTGTTGCTCGAAAGATCAAGGTACGGGTTATTGCGATTGGGGATGGGGGTGAAAGTGCTGATCTGTCAGAACGTAAATGGATCAAAACCGAGGGGCCAGTAGACGCCGCTTATATAGCGATCTATCCACCAAAAATTGCCATCATCTCTTTAGCGTCTGATAACTACCCAACTGCGGTGGTTATCGATTCAAGTGAAGTAGCAGCAGCACAGCAGATCATATTCGATACACTCTGGCGCCTGCTTTAACGTTTAGGCTTACTAACCATCTTGTACTGGCGAGAGCAGTAGCCGCGATCAATCCCTTCTGGACGCTTTTTAAGATGTTTAGTGTTGCGACCAGAGACCCGTTCACGCCACATACGAAACGAACTGGGCTTCATCTCACGCTGCATCAACTTGATTACTTGTGGCTCTGACAAGCTGTACAACCCCTCAATCGCTTCAAAGGGTGTGCGATCTTCCCAAGCCATCTCAATGACTCGCGAAATCGCCTCTTCTGACAGGCCGGCGTGTGCTAGCTTTTGTGACATCTAAACCTCTGAAAAATAAAGCAGGTGTCGTTGTGTACGCCAGCGTATGTGTTTTAGTTCAGATGAGAGGTAGCTTATGAGTGCAGATGACAGGCTGAATGCCTGTCACTGTGTACTAAACCAGCTACGGAGTGACCGTGACAGGCTTTCAGCCTGTCATCGGCTTTGTCAGCGTCTACCAGAGACTGTAGCGTAACTCCTGAGTCGTGTCAGACTAAAGGTCAGACACGGTGCTTTTTCAAAGCACAAAAAAAGGCAGCCGAAGCTGCCTTTTTTGATCGTGTAGATCTTATTTGCCGAGTTTGCGGCGAATTGCATCGAGGGTACGAAGCTGTGCAGCTGCTTCAGCAAGCTGAGTCGCAGCACGTGAGTATTCGAACTCACCCTGCTTGTCAGCCATTGCTTGTTCAGCATGCTTCTGTGCTTCTACAGCGGTTGCTTCATCAAGGTCACCCGCACGAAGTGCAGTATCAGCCAACACAGTAATCTTGTGTGGTTGAACCTCTAGGAAGCCACCAGATACGTAGAAGATATCCTCTTCACCGCCCTGCTTGCGAAGCTCGACAGGGCCTGGTTTGATTTCCGACAAAAGCGGAGTGTGACCTGGGTAGATACCCAGCTCACCCAGGCTACCTCTCACAGAGACGAATTCGATAAGGCCAGAGAAGATCTCTTCCTCAGCACTTACGATGTCACAATGAACAGTCATAGCCATTTCAATTACCTCTTCAGGTTCCGCTTAAGGGATTACATGCCTTTGGCTTTTTCGACTGCTTCGTCGATGCCGCCAACCATGTAGAACGCCTGCTCTGGTAGAGAGTCGTATTCACCGTTCAGGATGCCTTTAAAGCCACTGATAGTGTCTTTAAGAGAGACATATTTACCTGGTGCACCAGTGAAGACTTCTGCTACGAAGAATGGCTGAGATAGGAAACGCTGGATCTTACGAGCGCGTGCTACCGTCTGCTTATCTTCTTCAGAAAGTTCGTCCATACCTAGGATCGCGATGATGTCTTTAAGCTCTTTGTAGCGCTGTAGGACACCCTGCACTTCACGTGCAGTCTCGTAGTGCTCAGAACCGATTACTAGCGGATCAAGCTGACGAGAAGTAGAGTCTAGTGGGTCTACCGCTGGGTAGATACCTAGCTCTGCGATCTGACGAGACAGTACGACTGTTGCGTCAAGGTGCGAGAAGGTTGTCGCTGGTGATGGGTCAGTCAAGTCATCCGCTGGTACGTATACCGCCTGGATAGAAGTGATCGAACCAGTCTTAGTCGACGTGATACGCTCCTGAAGTACACCCATCTCTTCTGCAAGAGTTGGCTGGTAACCTACCGCTGAAGGCATACGACCTAGCAGTGCTGATACCTCTGTACCCGCAAGTGTGTAACGGTAGATGTTGTCGACGAATAGAAGTACGTCACGACCTTCGTCACGGAACTTCTCAGCCATTGTAAGACCAGTCAACGCTACACGTAGACGGTTACCTGGTGGCTCGTTCATCTGACCGTAAACCATCGCTACTTTCGACTTGTCGAACTGCTCAACGTTTACTACGCCTGCTTCCTGCATTTCGTGGTAGAAGTCGTTACCCTCACGAGTACGCTCACCTACACCTGCGAATACAGATAGACCAGAGTGCTGAGTTGCGATGTTGTTGATCAACTCCATCATGTTTACGGTTTTACCTACGCCGGCACCACCGAACAGACCGATCTTACCACCCTTAGCGAAAGGACAAACAAGGTCGATTACCTTGATGCCTGTCTCAAGCAGTTCGTTAGTCGCTGCTTGGTCTGCGTAAGAAGGTGCTTTACGGTGAATTGGGTAACGCTCCTCTTCACCGATCGGGCCACACTCATCGATTGGGTTACCTAGTACGTCCATGATACGACCTAGGGTCGCTGTACCTACAGGTACAGATACTGGAGCACCAGTGTTTACAACGTCCAGACCACGGCTTGCACCTTCAGTCTGACCCATTGCGATAGTACGTACGACACCGTCACCCAGCTGTTGCTGAACTTCTAGTGTCAGGTTGGTTTTAGTGACGTTTAGTGCGTCATAAACCTTCGGTACATCTTCACGTGGGAATTCCACGTCAACGACTGCACCGATAATCTGAACAATACGTCCGCTACTCATGTTCGGATCCTCTTAACTTATTAGCCTGTTAACTGCTTTAAACAGCAGCAGCACCACTTACGATTTCAGAAATTTCCTGTGTAATCGCTGCCTGACGCGCTTTGTTGTAGATCAACTGAAGCTCGTCGATTAGGTTGCCGGCGTTGTCGGTTGCATTCTTCATTGCCAACATACGCGCTGCCTGTTCACAGGCGTTATTCTCAACAACTGCTTGGTACACCATTGATTCAACGTAACGAGTCAAAAGACCTGTTAGTAGATCACGAGCATCTGGCTCGTAGATGTAATCCCAGTGGTGGTTGAGAGTGTCGTCGTCTTCTTCAGCCTGAAGGGGCAGAAGCTGTTCAATAGTCGGCTTTTGCGTCATGGTGTTAACGAACTCGTTCGATACCACGTATAGACGGTCAAGTTTGCCTTCGTTGAAGCTATCAAGCATCACTTTTACTGAACCGATTAGCGCTTCCAACTCTGGTGCATCGCCTAGGCCGCTTGTTGCTGCCTTAACGTTACCGCCGTAGTTACGGAAGAAGCTAACTGCTTTACCACCAATTGCACAGAAATCGATCTCGACATTCTGTGAATTGAACTCCTTCATTTTGCCAATAGCAGCCTTGAACAAGTTAACGTTCAGGCCACCACAGAGTCCGCGATCAGAACCGACAACAATGAAACCTACTCGTTTCAGGTCGTTGTTCTGCATGTAAAGGTGTTTGTATTCAGGGTTAGCTTTCGCTAAGTGCTGAATCACACCACGGATACTGCGTGCGTATGGACGAGAAGACTCCATGCGATCTTGGGCACGGCGCATCTTAGATGCAGCAACCATTTCCATGGCGCTGGTAATCTTACGTGTGCTACCGATACTCGCGATCTGCGTCTTAATCTCTTTTCCGACTGCCATAAATCCGCCTCTATTCCTTGACTTAGTATCGGCTGAACAGAGTCTGTTCAGCCGTTCTGCTCATAACTCGAGCGCTTACCAAGTCTGGGTAGATTTGAACTTCTCGATGCCAGCTTTGAATCCAGCAGCGATTTCGTCATTGTAATCGCCTGATTCATTCACTTTAGCCATCAGGTCAGCATGCTCCGAGTTGAAGTATGCAACCAATGCAGCTTCGAATGCACCGATTTTGTTCAATTCTACGTCGCTCAGGAAGCCTTCGTTCGCAGCGTACAAGCTCAAGCCCATCTCAGCGACAGACATTGGAGAGTACTGCTTCTGCTTCATCAGTTCTGTAACGCGCTGACCGTGCTCTAGTTGTGCACGAGTCGCTTCGTCAAGGTCTGAAGCAAACTGCGAGAACGCTGCCAATTCACGGTACTGTGCAAGTGCTAGACGTACACCGCCACCCAATTTCTTGATGACTTTAGTCTGAGCCGCACCACCTACACGTGATACTGACAGACCTGCGTTGATCGCAGGACGAATACCTGAGTTAAACATACCAGTTTCAAGGAAGATCTGACCGTCTGTGATCGAGATAACGTTGGTTGGTACGAACGCCGAAACGTCGCCACCCTGAGTCTCGATTACAGGTAGAGCAGTCAATGAACCTGTTTGTCCTTTAACTTCACCTTTAGTGAACTCTTCTACGTAGTCAGCGTTAACACGCGCTGCACGCTCTAGTAGGCGTGAGTGTAGGTAGAATACGTCACCTGGGTATGCTTCACGACCTGGTGGACGACGAAGAAGAAGTGAAATCTGACGGTAAGCCCAAGCTTGTTTAGTTAGGTCATCGTAGATAATCAGTGCGTCTTCACCGCGGTCACGGAAGTACTCACCCATTGCACAGCCTGCGTATGGAGCAAGGAACTGCATTGCTGCAGGATCTGCTGCACCCGCTGCTACAACGATCGTGTGATCCATTGCGCCGTGCTCTTCAAGCTTACGTACTACGTTAGCGATAGTAGACTGTTTCTGGCCCACTGCTACGTAGATACATTTGATACCAGTACCTTTCTGGTTGATGATCGCGTCGATCGCAATTGCCGACTTACCGATCTGACGGTCACCGATGATCAACTCACGCTGACCACGGCCGATTGGTACCATTGCGTCGATCGCTTTCAGACCAGTCTGAACTGGCTGATCAACAGACTGACGAGCGATAACGCCTGGCGCTACCTTCTCTACTGCGTCTGTGATTTTTGCGTCGATAGCACCTTTACCGTCGATTGGGTTACCTAGTGCGTCTACAACGCGACCAAGTAGCTCAGGACCTACTGGTACTTCAAGGATGCGGCCAGTACATTTAGCCGTCATGCCTTCTTTAAGACCTTGGTAATCACCAAGAACTACGGCACCGACAGAGTCACGCTCAAGGTTAAGCGCCATACCGTAGACGCCACCAGGGAACTCGATCATTTCGCCGTACATTACGTCAGCTAGACCGTGGATCAGGATGATACCATCGGATACGCTAACGATTGTGCCCTCGTTACGGGCTTCTGAAGACACATCAAGTGACTCGATGCGCTTCTTGAGAATCTCGCTGATCTCAGATGGATTCAGTTGCTGCATTTCTATTCCTCATTCTCAGGAATTCATCGCTTCGGCCAGTTTCGCAAGTCGAGCACGAACCGAACCGTCGATCACAAGGTCGTCTGTACGAACAATCACACCGCCTAGGATAGACTTGTCTACCTGTGCAGTGACTGCTACTTCACGACCCAACTTGGTGCTAAGCGCCTTAGCCAATTTCTGCTGCTGTTCATCAGCAAGATCGAAGGCAGTTGTCAGATCCACTTCAATTGAAGCTTCCTGAGCTGACTTCAGCTTTTTGAACTGTGCAGCGATCTCTGGCAACAGAGCCAAGCGCTGATTTTCTGCCAATAGAGCCATAAAGTTTTGGCCCGCTTGGTCGATGTCGCCTTCTAAAAGGCCATTCAGCGTCCCAGCTTTCTGCTCAGACGTTAGGGCTGGGTTTGCCAGCACCTGGGCTACTGTCGCATCCGCTACACAAGAGGCAGCGATTGACAGCATGTTAGCCCACTGATCGAGGCTGCCCTTGCTAGCTGCATATTCAAATGCAGCTTTTGTGTAGGGCCGAGCGACTGTATTGAGTTCAGCCATCGTAAACCTCGCTTAAAGCTCCGCAGCTAGTTTTTCAACTAACTGTGCGTGTGCTTTCTCGTCAACAGAGGCTTCCAGAATTTTTTCAGCGCCAGCTAGTGCTAGTGCTGCAACCTGTGCACGAAGAGCTTCCTTCGCTTGGTTGATCTCTTGTTCGATTTCCGCTTCAGCAGCAGCTTTAACGCGATTAGCTTCTTCGCGCGCTTGCTCTTTAGCTTCGTCAACAATCTGGTTAGCCCGCTTGTTGGCCTGTTCAATGATGGCAGCTGCTTGCTCTTTAGATTCGCGCAGATTATCTGTCGCTTTCTCTTGAGCTAGCTTCAGATCGCGCTCAGCGCGTTCTGCCGCATCAAGACCATCTGCAATCTTCTTCTTACGTTCAGCCAGTGCACTTGTTAGTGGTGGCCATACGTATTTCATACAAAATACGACGAAGATGAAGAACGCGATAGCCTGACCAATGATGGTGAGATTGATATTCACGCCATTATCCTCGCGGTTGTCTGATTAAAAGTAGTGAAACCCATGGGGTATCTAGTTAAAAAACTACTTGTTAGCCAGCAACAGCGAACAGTACGTATAGACCAAGACCAACACCGATCATAGGAACAGCGTCGACAAGACCCATTACGATGAAGAACTGAGTACGTAGTAGTGGGATCAGTTCTGGCTGACGAGCAGCACCTTCAAGGAATTTGCCACCTAGAACGCCGATACCGACCGCAGCGCCTACAGCGCCTAGACCCATCATCAGTGCACCAGCAATGTACAGCAATGCCATTTCCATCGTTTTTCTCCGATTTAGTTAATTTAAGGTTATTACAGTTAGTAAACTCTTGTTATTCCGCTTAGTGATCTTCGTGGGCCATCGCCAAGTAGACGATTGTTAGGACCATAAAGATAAACGCCTGAAGCGTAATAACTAGAATGTGGAAAATTGCCCATGGAACCGACAGGATCCATTGAGCCCAGAACGGCAGCAGTGCAATCAGGATGAAGATCATCTCACCTGCGTACATGTTACCGAAAAGACGTAGTGCCAATGATACTGGCTTAGCCAGTAGACCAACCACTTCTAGGAAGAGGTTGAATGGCAGCAACCATTTGCCTAAAGGCTGGAAGCTAAGCTCTGCTAGGAACCCGCCAAGACCTTTCTGCTTGATGCTGTAGTAAAGAATAAGTGCAAAGACGCTCAACGCCATACCCGCGGTCGCGTTTACGTCAGTCGTTGGAACCACTTTCATGAAGTAGATACCCATCTCTGCTGCTAGGAATGGAATCCAGTCAACGGGAACCAAGTCCATGGTGTTCATTAGGAAGATCCATACAAAGATGGTCAACGCCAATGGAGCGATGAGTGCATTTTTGTAGTGGAAGATACTCTTCACGTTGTCATCGATGAACTCGATGATGGTTTCTACAAAGTTTTGAGCGCCGCCAGGTACATCACTTGTCGCACTTTTAGCCACCTTACGGAAGAACCACACGAACGCTAGACCAAGAGCAATCGACCAGAACATTGTGTCTACGTTGATCGCCCAGAAGCCCATCTCAGCAGCTTCTTGCGCACTGTGCGCAAAGCCAAGACCGTTAACAGGGTGGTTACCAAAGGTAAGGTTGGTTAAGTGGTGAGCAATATACTCTGAGGAGGTAACTGTTCCAGATGCCATTCTCAGTTTCTCTCTTTATCGAAGGTTAAGAATCCGTTTTAACGCCGAACTGCATGATCAGATTACTGACCTGAAGCAGAATCAACATCGCAAATAAGGAAAAAACACTGATGGGTTTTACCAGCACAAACGCCAGTGAAAAACTGATGGCCATCAATGCCATTTTCCATATTTGACTCGCATACAACTCTGCGAGTGTCCCTTGTGCAGACCCCTGTGTCTGCTTGTTAAAGTGCTTGTTTGCGAAATAGGCGTTAGGAATCAAGTAGATTAAACCACCTATAAGCATTGAGTACGCTGCTACAAAATCAATAAATACAGCGACTGCACTTAGCACTAACAGGATGCCTGACTGATATTTCAAAACGGTGAAATATCGAGCTTTCGCCCTATCAGAACGCTTACCAATGAGGTTTGGATTCATCATCTTTGCCCAAAAGTAGTGCGTTTATCCCAACTAATGCGGGCGCAATTGTAGGTGAAAAGGGAATAAGCATCAAGCACAGAGTAGTCTAACTATGACTAAGGTCTTGTTCGCTTTAATCGCGAAGTTGTTTAACGATCGCTTTTAGCTCTTTAGCATCATTGTAGCTGATCACAATCTTACCCTGACCCTTTGCGTTTTCGCTCAGCGTCACTTTGGTAGATAGCAGTCGAGTCAGATCTTCAACGATACGCTCATGCTTGCTGGTAAGCTCTGGCTTCGCTTTAGGCTCCGTTGGATTTTGCAAAGTGCGCACCAATAACTCAGTCTGACGAACCGATAGGCCTTTAGCCACAACCTCTCGACCGGCATCGATCTGTAACGCTTCCGTGAGAGGCAGTAGAGCACGCGCATGACCCATCTCAAGGTCTCCATGCTCTAACATACGTTTGACTTCGTCGGTCAGGTTAAGAAGACGCAGAAGGTTGGCAACGGCGGTGCGCGATTTTCCAACGGCATCAGCCACCTCTTGCTGTGACAGTTCAAACTCCTGCTGAAGGCGCTGCAGGGCTATGGCCTCTTCGATCGGGTTTAGGTTTTCACGTTGAATGTTTTCGATGAGTGCCATCGCAATGGCCGCTTCATCAGGAACATCTCGAATGACAACAGGCACACGCTCTAAACCAGCCATCTGGGCTGCACGCCAGCGACGCTCACCCGCGATGATTTCAAAATTATCACCACCGATAGGTCGCACCACAATCGGCTGCATAATGCCTTGCGCTTTAATCGAAGCGGCTAGCTCTTCAAGCGCTTGAGGCTCCATATCACGGCGCGGTTGGTAACGACCACGACTTAGGCGCTCAACCGCCAGTTCAGTGAGTTGCGTAGAGTCACTCGATTGGTCGTTCGCGACAGTCGCTGCAGAACCGGAAAGTAGGGCGTCTAAACCACGACCCAATCCACGACGTTTAGTGCTCATTTCAACTCCTTAAGAAACCGCTTGGGTTTGCTCTTTATCGGTACGGCGAACCAGTTCACCCGCCAGTGCCAGGTATGCAATCGCACCTCGAGAATTTTTATCGTACATGATCGCCGGTAGACCGTGGCTGGGGGCCTCTGCTAAACGGACATTACGTGGAATGACTGTACGGTAAACCTGATCACCAAAATACTCTAGGAGATGATCAGAGACATCCTTGGTCAAACTCATGCGTGGATCGAACATGGTGCGCAAAATACCCTCAATCTTCAGGCGAGGGTTTAGACGTTCATGGATCTTATCGATGGTGCCCACCAGTGCACTGATCCCTTCGAGAGCATAGTATTCACACTGCATAGGTATAATAACCCCGTCAGAGCTGGCCAGTGCATTCACCGTTAGCAAACTCAGAGAAGGTGGATTATCGATCAGAATAAAATCGTATTGGTCAGCCACAGCATCGAGCGCCATCTTCAGACGAAACTCTCTACGTGTCATCTGCAGAAGTTCAACTTCAGCCGCCGTTAGGTCGCCATTGGCACCTAACACGTCGTAACCCACTTCTAAATTGGTGATGATCGACTCTTTGGCGCTCGCTTGATCGGTTAAAAGCTCATAGACCGAGAGAGTAAGATCATGCTTGTCGACACCAGAGCCCATGGTCGCATTACCCTGAGGATCCAGATCGATGAGCAGAACGCGCTTATGCATAGCAGCCAGTGATGCCGCTAAGTTCACGCTGGTGGTGGTTTTACCGACTCCACCTTTCTGATTGGTGACCGTTAAAATCTTGGCCAACTTACACTCTCCCAATTTTCAACAGGTGTCGCTCTTCATCAAGACCGGGCACTTGAAGGGGGTAACTCTCGATTAAATGGTACTGATTTGGCAGATCTGCCAACTCCTGATCAGGATAACGGCCTTTCATCGCAAGAAACAGACCCTGATCGGCTAATAGCTCAGCGCTTAACGTTACCATATCTTCGATAGAAGCAAAGGCCCTAGAGGTAACTTGTTGGAAAGTACGACCGGCAAACGCCTCAACCCGACCATGAACCACCTCTAAATTCGATAGATTCAACTCAACTTTTACCTGATGCTGAAACCGAGTTTTTTTACCGTTGCTGTCCAGAGTAACAACTGGCATATCAGGATTAAGAATGGCCATAGGAATTCCAGGTAACCCAGCACCACTACCGACGTCGATAAGGTCGGTTTTTTCTACGTAGGGCGCAATCGCGACACTGTCCAAAATATGTTTTATCAGCATCTGTTTTGGATCGCGTATCGCCGTCAGATTGTAGGTTTTGTTCCATTTCTGTAACAACGCTAAGTAGGCCAACAGCTGCTCAACCTGTAATTCAGATACAGACAGGTTTAACCGACTTAGACCTGACTCTAAATCGTTTTTTGGATTGTAATCCATTAACTGGCCGCCTTAGCTTGAAGCTGAAGTTTCTTCAAATGAACCAATAACAGCGAGATAGCCGCTGGCGTCATGCCCTGAATCCTTGAAGCCTGAGCAATAGTCACCGGGCGGACATGCTCTAGCTTAGATTTTAATTCGTTTGAGAGACCACCAACGGCATCATAATCGAAGTCCTCAGGCAAAGAGGTATTCTCTTGACGACGCATCTGATCAATCTCTTGCTTCTGACGATCAATATAACCGGCGTACTTGATCGAGATCTCAATCTGCTCTTCAGCCGCCGCCTCAATCTCAACCTCAGAAGGTTTAATGGATTTGATATCGGCATAACTAAGTTCAGGACGTTTTACCAGATCAGCAAGGTTGTACTCACGTGCCAAGGGTGAACTCAGCTTGGGTTCCAATGCAGCCGCTTCTGCTGACTTTGGTTGAATCCAAGTCGATGAGAGTCGTGCCATTTCACAATCAATCTGATCGCGTTTAGTCGAGAAGGCGGTCCAGCGATCATCACCAACCACACCCAGTTTGCGGCCGATCTCGGTCAAACGAATATCCGCATTATCTTCTCGCAACACCAAACGGTATTCAGCACGGGAGGTGAACATACGGTAGGGCTCTGATGTGCCATGCGTAATCAAATCATCAACCAAGACACCGATGTAGGCTTCGTCACGACGCGGATACCACTGATCCTGATCCAGTGCACGAGCAGCGGCATTCATACCGGCCAACAACCCTTGTGCGCCCGCCTCTTCGTAGCCTGTTGTGCCATTGATTTGACCGGCAAAGTAGAGACCAGAGATCACTTTGGTCTCAAGTGTGTGTTTCAAATCCTGAGGATTGAAATAATCGTATTCGATGGCATAACCCGGACGTGTGATATGAGCGTTTTCAAAACCGCGCATTGAACGGATGACCTCAAGCTGCACATCAAATGGCAAACTGGTTGAGACACCATTTGGGTAGAGCTCGTGCGTGGTTAACCCTTCCGGCTCAACGAAAACCTGGTGGGAGTCTTTGTCCGCAAAGCGGTGAATCTTATCTTCAATGGAAGGGCAGTAACGCGGTCCTATCCCTTCAATAATCCCAGAGTACATCGGCGAGCGATCAAGGTTATTTCGAATAATCTCGTGTGTCCGCTCATTGGTATGCGTGATGTAACAACTGATCTGTTCTGGTTGGTCACTCGCCTGGCCCATAAACGACATGATAGGCGTTGGTGTATCACCAGGTTGTTCTTGCATCACTGAGAAATCGACACTGCGTGCGTCAATTCGTGGCGGTGTACCCGTTTTGAGACGGTCAACGCGAAGAGGATACTCACGTAAACGCTCTGCGAGTCGTAATGAAGGCGGATCACCGGCACGACCACCCTGATAATTTTGCATACCAATGTGAATCAAACCGCCAAGGAAGGTACCTGCTGTTAAGACAACGCTGTTTGCAAAGAAACGAATGCCAGCTTGGGTCACAGCACCGCGAACTTCATCATTTTCTACGATGAGATCATCGACCGCCTGCTGAAAGATATCGAGGTTAGGTTGGTTTTCAAGAATCGAGCGGATGGCTGCTTTGTAAAGAATACGATCCGCTTGTGCACGTGTGGCACGCACAGCGGGACCTTTGCGTGCATTAAGCGTTCTAAACTGAATACCGCCCTTATCGGTAGCACGAGCCATCGCACCATCCAGTGCATCAATCTCTTTAACAAGATGACTCTTACCAATACCACCGATGGCCGGGTTACATGACATTTGACCCAGTGTCTCAATATTGTGAGTCAATAGCAGGGTTTTAGCCCCTTTACGTGCTGATGCTAATGCCGCTTCAGTGCCAGCGTGACCGCCACCAATAATCAACACGTCATAACGATCTGGATAATCCACTCTCTACCTCTTAGCTGCCTTTTCAAACCTAGACAGAAATATGGCGCGGATTATACCTAGGGATTGCCATTGAAGAAATGGTTAAAAAATAGCCAACCTGCTGTTTGTAGAGTGAGAGTAGATAAATAAAAAATAAAATAAATATATAAAGAGAGTTTATTATTTTTAATATTATTTAAGTAGGCTGATTTCTGTTATTAACTGATTAAAAATCAATAAAAACAGTAGTTTGTAGAAATTATAACCCGCTTATAAAGCGCGAATAGCTTGAACATTTGTTGTGTGTGAGTTGTGTATAAGTAGGCTAGTTATACACAATTTATTTTATTCACAGTTTAATCGTCCAATTACTCGGGGTTAGTCTGACAGTTTTTCCACAATCGAAGAATTATTACCGCGTTTTGTGAGCTATTCTTTGGATAACTATTGAATATATCCACAACAGATGCTCAGCATTCGCCTTTTATCTGTGAGTAACTCTATTTTTGGATTGTGGAAAACTATTTACCGATACAGAAAGAGCCGAAAATCTTTCCAAGCAGGTCATCCGCTGAAACTTTACCGGTTATTTCACCTAACACCTGCTGTGTCTGCCTCAGATCTTCCGCCAGAAGTTCACCAGCACCTTGGGTATCTAACTGCCAAAGACCGGTGTTTAATAGCTCCTGTGCTTGTTCTAGAGCCTCCATATGGCGTCTACGCGCCATAAAAGCGCCTTCAGCATTGCCTTGATAGCCCATAATGGACTTTAGATGCTCCCGAAGCAGATCAATGCCTTGCTCATCTTTGGCTGAGAGTCTAATCAGTGTGTTTTCACCCTGTTGTTCAAGACTAGTACTCTCGTCTGTTAGGTCGATTTTATTGCGAACTAAGGTGACATGGCTCAGATCACCGTTGAGTTTTTCGACCATCTCAGGCCACAGCGTTTGCGGATCCGTTGTCTCTGAGTGGCTAGCATCCACGAGCATTAAGATACGATCAGCCGTTTTGATCTCCTGCCAAGCGCGATCAATACCGATCTGTTCGACTCGATCAGGTGCATCACGTAAGCCAGCGGTGTCGATAATGTGCAGTGGCATGCCATCAATGTGTATCTGCTCTCTCAAGACATCTCGTGTTGTCCCCTCAATGTCGGTGACAATTGCTGAATCACGCCCCGATAGCGCATTGAGAAGACTCGATTTTCCGGCATTAGGACGGCCAGCAATCACGACAGTCATACCCTCTCTCATTAAACTGCCTTGCTGCGCTTGGCTCTGAACCTGATTGAGTTGCTCAATAATGTTGACCAGATCACCACGCACTTTGCCGTCGCTTAAAAAGTCGATCTCTTCATCAGGGAAGTCGATGGCTGCTTCTACATAGATGCGCAGGTTGGTTAGCTGATCGACCAATTGATCAACTTCACGCGAAAAAGCGCCTTGCAGTGATTTTAACGCACAGCGAGCTGCCTGTTCTGAAGAGCTTTCAATCAGATCAGCAATGGCTTCAGCTTGAGTGAGATCGAGCTTATCGTTTAAAAATGCTCGTTCTGAGAATTCACCTGGTCTAGCCATGCGAGCACCTAGCTCAATGGCGCGGCGAATGATGAGATCGATGACAACGGGACCACCATGACATTGAAGTTCGGCAACATCTTCACCGGTGAAGCTATTGGGTCCAGGAAAAAGCAGGGCGATGCCTTCGTCGATTTGATGATCCGCTTCATGAAAAGGGGTGTAGTGAGCGTAACGGGGTTTGGCTTTAAACCCGATAAATGCTTCCAGAATTTCAGCAGACTTAGGCCCTGAAAGACGAACAATACCGACGCCCCCTTGGCCAGTGGCGGTTGCTTGTGCAACGATCGTATCTTTATTGCTGCTGATCATCTGAAGTCTTTCTCCAATCAATAAAAAGGGCTCCGAAGAGCCCTAGTGTGTCGCGTGGGGATTTAAGCTGCAAGTTGCTTATTTAGAATCACCCGCTTCGATCTGTTTGTTGATTACATACTGCTGTGCAATCGATAGGACGTTGTTCACCAACCAGTATAGAACCAGACCCGCTGGGAACCATAGGAAGAAGAAGGTGAAGACGATTGGAAGCATCTTCATGATCTTCGCCTGCATTGGATCTGGAGGCGTTGGGTTCAGCAGCTGCTGAATGAACATGGTCGCACCCATCAAGATAGGCATGATGAAGTAAGGGTCCATCTGCGACAGGTCTTGGATGTAACCAATGAACGGCGCGTGACGGATTTCAACCGCTTCCATCAATACCCAGTAAAGTGCGATGAAGATCGGCATCTGAGCAACGATAGGAAGACAGCCACCGAGAGGGTTGATCTTCTCTTTCGAGTAGAGCTTCATCATCTCCTGAGACATCTTCTGACGATCATCACCGTAGAGCTCTTTAAGACGAGCCATCTCTGGACCGAACTTGCGCATTTTTGCCATCGATTTGAACGCTTTAGCGTTCAAGTGGAATAGGGCAGCTTTCACCAAAATCGTGACACAGATGATGGCAAGACCGTAGTTACCAACGATCGAGTAGAGCCACTTAAGAACCATGTAGATCGGTGAAGCGATGAAGAAGAGAATACCGAAGTCGATCGTAAGATCTAGGTTCGGAGCGATCTTCTCCAGCTGATCAGTATCTTTAGGACCCGCATACAGCGTTGCCGAGATCTGGCCTGTCTGGCCTGGAGCAACAACAGCAGAGGGTGCTAAGAAACCAGCAATGTAGTTACCGTTAAGCTGACGGGCCTGGTAGGTGTACTCTTGACCTGGATTAGGGATCCAAGCACTCATGAAGTAGTGCTGAATCATTGCAACCCAACCGTCTTGGCTCTTCTCGCTGTAACGGCCATCGTCGTCGATATCATCGAAGCTGACTTTGTTGTAGTTGTTCTCTTGAGTTGAGAACACTGGGCCTAAGTAAGACTGCATACCCATATCAGTAGTTTCTGAAGGATCAGCACTGCGATCACGCTTAAGTTGACCGAACAGAGTCGCTTGCCAGTTTGAGTCACTGTTGTTGGCAATCAGGTAGTCCATCGCAATGGCGTTGCTACCGCGTGTGAACGTGAATCGCTTGGTAATGGCTACGCCGTTATCGACTAGGTTCAGATCTACAGCCAGTGTGTCGGCACTGCCCATGTCGTAGCTAGCTTCAGCGACAGAGTAGAGTGGACGACCCTCTTTAGAGGCATCTGGGCCGTTAGGGCCAACTAAACCTGATTGAGCAACATAGGTACGGTTAGCGTTCTGCTCAAGCAGAACCAAGGGATCTTCGCCTTCCAACGTCGCTTTATGATCAAGCAGTTTGACTTCAATGATGTCACCACCGCGTGGATCGATCAGAATGCCGAACTTATCAGTGGTTACACTGACCAGATCACCTGTTGCTGCAGCCAGTGTGGACGTTGCTGCACCTGCGGTTGGTAGATCAGCTTCGGCTGCTGGCGCTGCGCTTGGCAGGTCGTTACCTGCGGCTGGCTGGTAAGCTGAAACTGATTCAGTTTGAGTTTGTTGTGCTGCGACGGGAGTGTTGTAATCAGCATTCCACTGGAGAACCAGCATGTATGAGATTAGACCGAGTGCGCCGAGTAGAATGACTCGCTGTATATCCATGGCGAATTAACCATTACCTTTATTTGAGGTTTGAGCTTTTAAAGCCTGCTTGTTTAAACGTTTCCAACTTTTCGCTATGAGCGCATGTAATTGCTCGTTTTCCAGCTCATCAATTCCACGTCGAGATAAAACAACAATGTCGACATTAGGGAGCTGATGCTGATTAAAACGAAAAGACTCGCGAATGATACGACGAACCCGGTTTCGATTCACGGCTCTGCGAATATTTTTTTTGGAAAAAACGAATCCGATGCGGGGATGATCAGATTGGGAGTGGCGGGCAAGAATCAGTAGATGAGTATCACTGACCTTAAAATCGGCTTTGTCGAATACCCTTTTGAAATCACCGCCAGTTAAAAGTCTTAACTGGCGAGGGTATTCGAACTCAGCCATTTGGCATTCAGCAAGTCCGCTTAATTATGCAGACAAGCTAGCGCGGCCGCGTGAACGACGACGAGCAAGCACTTTACGACCGTTTTTAGTAGCCATACGAGCACGGAAACCGTGGTTGCGCTTACGCTTTAGTACGCTTGGTTGAAATGTTCTTTTCATTGCCTTGTCCTACTTACAAGTCATTTATACGTCACAGATGTTGTATGGACATCTGCCTAAAAATCGAGACGCAAAATTCTATAGAAATCGCTAAGCAGTTGCAAACCTTTTGTTTGCTATCCATAAAAAAACCAGCCCGAGAGCTGGTTTTTTATCAGCTAAACGAGCTATTAGCGCATTTTACGCTGCATGTAGCCGTCTAGAGGACCTTCTGAAACAGACATCCACTGGTTCTGGTCTTTCTGGAACGCAGCCATGCTGTCGTAGATGCGTTTGAAGTCTGGGTGTTCAGCAGAAAGCTCTTTGTAAGTTTCCTGTGCAGCTTCCCAAGCAGCATCCATTACGTCTTTCGGGAAGACCTTCATCTTAGTACCACCCGCTAGGATAGTCTTAAGTGCTTCTGGGTTCTTCGCATCGTAGAAGGCAGTTGTCTTAACGTTTGCACGCTCAGCTGCTGCTGCAACAATGTTCTGGTACTCAACTGGTAGAGCGTCGAACTTCTCTTTGTTGATGTAGACAGAAAGGTTTGGAGCCGCTTCCCACCAACCTGGAGTGTAGTAGTACTTAGCAACCTTGTTGAAGCCCATCTTCATGTCATCGAATGGACCAACCCATTCAGCTGCATCGATAGTGCCTTTCTCTAGTGATGGGAAGATATCGCCACCCGGGATAGACTGAGGCACAACGCCTAGCTTCTCGATGATCTTACCGCCCATACCACCGATACGCATCTTCAGACCCTGAAGATCGTCTAGTGATTTAACTTCTTTGTTGTACCAACCACCCATCTGTACACCCGTGTTACCTGATGGGAATGGAACGATGTTCGATTTAGCGAAAAGCTCTTTGATCATTTCGCCGCCACCACCGAAGTTGTACCAAGCTTGGAACTGACGGTAGTTAAGGCCGAAAGGAACGGTTGTATCTAGAGCGAATGCTGGGTTTTTACCGAAGTAGTAGTATGACGCTGTGTGACCTGCTTCGATCGTACCGTCTGATACTGCGTCAAAGATCTGCATAGTGCCTACGATTTCGCCCGCAGGGAATACACGAATCTTGAATTTACCGTTGGTCATCTTCTCTACTTCTTCAGCGAAGTAGACACCGCCCATGTAGAAGCCGATACCTGGAGGTACAGCCGACTGTAGGCGCCAGTTAAGTTCTGGAAGCTCAGCAGCTGAAGCTGCAGTTGCTGCTGAAACGGCTGCTGCTAGTACAGCACCTTTAAACAGATCTCTACGTTTCATGATATTTCCTTGTGTTTGCCTTTTCGGCGTTTATTGTTAGTTAGGACACAGCTAATACTAGCTATAACCAGCCACCATGCAAGAGTATTAATTATTTGCCTGAATCAACCTGCTACTTTGGTCTAACTAATCAGGTGATCTGGTAGGACCAGTTAACCCTTAAATTTCTCTTTGATGGTTCAAACATGGCCATTTAATAGGCTTTTCGATCTGAAATTAAGACTTAAGTCTATATCTATCGTTTGTTCTGGTATGACCAGTTGCAACCTCTTCTTGTACCACACTTGAAAACCGGTCACACTGCGAGGCTATAACAAATAGATCAGAGAGCGTGTTTAAGGAATGAAAGCTTTACTGAAATTCTCAGCGGGCATTGATGCAATCAATGGCTGGGTTGGCAACTACATTAAATGGTTAATTCTTGCAGCGGTATTGGTCAGTGCAGGTAACGCAACAACTCGTTATCTGTTCAGTATCGCGTCTAATGCAATGCTGGAGTTGCAGTGGTACCTGTACGCTGCTGTGTTTACGGCGGCAGCGGGCTATGTGCTTAAACTAAATGAGCACGTACGCATCGATGTGGTGAGTCAGCGCATCTCACCAAGAGCCCGCAACTGGATTGACGTTATTGGTCTGCTCTTCTGTGTGATGCCGGTCAGCCTCTACATCTGCCTACAATCCATTCCCAATCTTTTAGAGACCTATGCTAACCAAGAGGTGAGTCAAAATGCGGGTGGCCTGCTGCGTTGGCCAGTGCGTGCAATGATTCCTCTCGGTTTTGGTTTGTTATTCATCCAAGCATTCAGCGAATTGATTAAGCGCTGGGCTTTTCTAAAAGGCTATATCGAAGATCCGCTGAGTAAAGGTGGTCACGTAAACATGGACGACGAGCAGGAGACGGCGTAAATGGAATTTCTAGCGGATAACATCGCGCCGATTATGTTCGGCACTCTGATCATCTTCCTTCTATCGGGCTTCCCAGTTGCGTTTAGTTTGGCAGCTAACGGCATTCTGTTTGCGATCATTGGTCATGAGCTTGGTCTATTGGATTGGGTGCTGCTTCAGGCAATACCTGAACGTATCTACGGCATTATGCAGAACGACACTTTGCTGGCGATTCCGTTCTTCACCTTCATGGGGATTATCCTGCAACGCTCAGGCATGGCAGAGGACTTGCTTGAATCGGCAGGGCAGTTGTTTGGGCGAGTACCGGGTGGTCTTGGTTATGCTGTCATTCTTGTCGGTGCGCTCCTCGCGGCAACGACGGGTGTTGTGGCAGCATCGGTGATTTCAATGGGCCTTATCTCCTTGCCGGTTATGATGCGATACCGTTATCACTACCCGACAGCGGCGGGTCTTCTGACCAGTGCCGGCTCGCTGGCACAGATCATCCCACCTTCACTGGTGTTGATCGTACTGGCCGATGTGCTTTCACTGTCAGTTAAAGATGCTTACATGGGTGCTATGCTACCGGCGGCAATGGTTGTGAGCTTCTTACTTCTATACATGTTCGCATTGTCGATCTTCAAACCGGCGATGGTTCCACCACTGCCAGCAGAGGCGCGTACTCTTCAGGGCACCAAGCTGATGGTGTCGGTTCTGACCGCGATGCTGCCACCGATCATTTTGATCTTCTTGGTATTGGGAACCATCTTCGTTGGTTGGGCAACACCGACCGAGGGTGGGGCAATGGGTGCTGTGGGGGCTCTATTGCTCTCGATCATCCGTCGTCGTCTGACGCTGGAGGTTATCAAAGGGGCTCTGGACTCAACGGCCAAACTGTCGACCTTCGTCATGTTTATTTTGGTTGGTTCATCTATCTTTGCTCTATCCTTCCGAGCAGTAAACGGTGACCTATGGATTGAGCACCTGTTTAGCTTTATCCCTGGTGGTGAGCTTGGCTTTGTTCTATTTGTCAGCTTATTGGTATTCGTACTCGGCTTCTTTATCGACTTCTTCGAGATAGCATTCATCTTGATGCCACTAATTGGCCCGGTTGCGGCAAACATGGACATCAACATGGTGTGGTTCCTCGTCGTGGTTGGATTGAACATGTCGATGTCGTTCTTAACACCTCCCTTTGGCTTTGCACTCTTCTACCTGCGAAGTGTGGCTCCAAAGAGCGATTACAAGGATGAGATTACCGGTCGTTTGGTACATGGCATGAAGACCATGGAGATCTACCGAGGGGCTATTCCATTCATCCTGATTATGCTGACATCACTGGCGTTGATCATCATCTTCCCAGAGATAGTGACCTACAATCTTGATGCACCTTTGGATGTTGATCTGGATACGATAGAGATCACTATCGATGGTATGGGTGGTGGTGACGACCCATGGGGCGCTGACGCGTCGGACCCATGGGCTGAGTAATACTATCTACGTTGAAAAGGCTGCTTCGGCAGCCTTTTTTGTGCCTGTTTTTACGTTGATTGTCAGTTTTTTGTGAATAAGTCTGTTTATAACTTATGAAAAAGCTGTCATTTAGTTGTTAAGTTCTGGAAAAAGTCGGATATAGGTCAAAGGTTGTGAGGGCTTGTAACCTATTGATTTAAAAACCTTGCAGCTATTTATCTGAAAATTCTGTGGATAATTGCACCCATTGGGGATAAGATTCAACCATACTTCTAAAAACCCACTGGGACTCAACAAATGTTTCAAGATCTATGGCAACAATGCCTAGAAACGCTAAAAGATGAACTGCCGTCACAGCAGTACAACACTTGGGTTCGCCCATTGCGTTTGGATCTAGAGACCGAGTCGCACATTGTTCTACTGGCCCCAAACCGTTTCGTAAAGGATTGGGTCGCGGATAAGTTCGTTACCCGCTTTCAAGATGTCGTTGAACGCTTGAGTGGTGAATCTGCGCCACTTATCGAAATAAGCATAGCAGGGTCCGTTGCCTCACCCGTCACTCGTACTCGACCAGAAGTGGCTCGAGCAAAGCCAATGCGTGTTGAGGCTCAAGAGTCCCAAGCTGAATTCACGTCGACCTCTATTGTTGCCCCCTCTACTGATATTATTCAGCCTGAGCTTGAGGTTCAGCCAGAGGTGATGGAGCGAACGGTGCAGGTCGAGGGTGGTTTGCGCCATCAGACCAGTTTAAACCCCAGCTTTACGTTCGAATCCTTTGTTCAAGGTAAATCAAACCAGCTAGCCTCTGCTGCGGCTCAACAGGTGGCCGATAACCCGGGTGGTGGTTACAACCCACTCTTTATTTATGGTGGTGTCGGCTTAGGTAAAACTCACTTGATGCATGCTGTGGGTGCAGAAATGCTTAAGCGTAATCCCAACGCTAAGATTGTCTACCTGCACTCAGAGCGCTTCGTAGCCGATATGGTTAAAGCACTTCAGCTGAATGCGATTAATGACTTTAAGCGCTACTACCGCTCGGTCGATGCACTGTTGATCGATGACATTCAGTTCTTTGCCAACAAGGATCGCTCGCAAGAGGAGTTCTTCCACACCTTTAATGCGCTACTTGAAGGTGGCCAGCAGATGATCTTGACCAGTGATCGCTATCCTAAAGAGATCGGTGGCATGGAAGAGCGCTTGAAGTCTCGTTTTGGTTGGGGTCTAACCGTGGCTATTGAGCCGCCAGAACTTGAGACGCGCGTCGCTATTCTTATGAAAAAGGCGCACGAAGCGCGAATTAAGCTTCCAGATGATGCCGCCTTCTTCCTTGCACAGAAGATTCGTAGTAATGTCCGAGAGTTAGAAGGTGCTTTGAAGCGAGTTATAGCGAACGCTCACTTCACTGGTAGTCCGATCACCACGACCTTTGTCAAAGAGTCGCTGAAGGATCTACTGGCATTACAGGACAAACAGGTTAGTATTGATAACATTCAGCGAGTGGTGTCTGAGTACTATAAGATCCGTGTAGCCGATCTTCACTCAAAACGCCGCAGTCGCTCAGTCGCTCGTCCAAGACAAGTTGCTATGTCTTTGTCTAAGGAGCTTACTAACCACAGCCTACCAGAGATAGGCAACGCATTTGGCGGTCGAGATCACACCACGGTCTTGCACGCGACACGAAAAATTAAAGAGTTGCGTGACAGCAATGCTGAGATCGCAGAAGATTACAAAAACCTGCTTCGTCATTTGACGACCTAACTGACAGACTGAGATAGGAATACGCATGAGATTCGTCATCACTCGTGAGGCTTTGATTAAACCACTACAGCTTGTTGCCGGCGTGGTTGAACGCAGACAGACACTGCCTGTGCTCTCGAACATTCTGATGGTGGCTGAGGGTGATCAACTTTCACTAACCGGTACCGATCTCGAAGTCGAGTTGGTAGGGCGCGTGCAGCTTCAAGAGCCGGCACAACCAGGTTCAGTGACCGTTCCAGCACGCAAGCTGATGGATATCTGTAAATCGCTCTCTGATGACGCTCGTATCGAGATGGAGTTGAGCGGTCAGAAGATGATCATCAAGTCGGGTCGTTCTAAGTTCTCACTAACAACCTTGGCGGCGTCTGAATTCCCGAATGTTGAAGATAGCCCACAAGCCTTCGAGTTAAGCTTGCCACAGTCAGAACTGCGTCAGTTGATCGAAAAGACAGGCTTCTCTATGGCGCAACAGGATGTCCGTTATTACCTAAATGGCATGCTACTGGAAGTAAGTGAAGACTCACTTCGTTCGGTTGCGACCGATGGTCACCGTCTGGCTACTTCGGCTTCTGCAGCGGATGTGCCAGCGGGTGGTGCGCATCAGATCATCGTGCCTCGTAAAGGTATTCTTGAGCTAGCTCGATTACTCCAAGGTGGTGACTCACCGGTTACACTGGTTATTGGTGCATCACACATTCGTGCCAATGTCGGTGACTACACCTTCACGTCGAAGCTGGTTGATGGCAAGTTCCCTGACTACCAACGAGTGATCCCTAAAAACGGTGACAAGGTCGTTCTTGGTGATCGCCAAGAGCTGCGTCAGGTATTCCAGCGTATTGCGATTCTATCGAACGAGAAATATCGAGGTGTGCGTCTGACGCTCAGCGATGGCTACCTTAAAGTGACGGCAAATAACCCAGAGCAGGAAGAGGCAGAAGAGACTGTAGCTGTTGAGTACGAAGGTCCTTCGATCGATATCGGTTTCAACGTTAACTATCTGCTCGATGTACTCTCTATTCTTGGTTCCGATGTGGTTCGTTTCACCTTAGCTGATGCAAACAGCAGTGCGCTGATTCAAGGCTTCGATGATCCAAACTCAACCTACGTCATCATGCCAATGCGCATGTAATTAACGCTTCAATAGAGGCCGTCCCTAGGGCGGCCTTTTCTGTTTATGCGCATCAAGCGACTACAACTCTCTAATCTTCGATCCATTCAATCCCTGGCCTTTGATGCGTCAGCGGATATCAACATCATTCACGGTCAAAACGGCAGCGGCAAAACCAGTATTCTGGAAGGTCTTCACTTCTTGTCTGTGGCCCGCTCATTCAGAACGCACCAGAGCCGATATGTCATCTCTGAGGGCCAACAACAACTGACCTGTTTTGCGAAGATTGAGGGTGAATCTGATTCCGGTGGTCTAGGTGTTGAACGAACCCAGCAGGGCGATGTGCGTGCCCGTTTCAGAGGTGAAGAGATCGACTTAACGGCCCTTGCTGGCTTAGTCCCGATGCAGGTGATCGACTCTGAAAGTTTCACACTTTTAGACGGTTCACCGTCTGTTAGACGACAATTTATCGATTGGGGTGGATTTCACCATTCTACGGGGTTTATTTCCGTCTGGAGAGGCTTTCAAAGAGCGTTAAAACAAAGGAATTCACTGCTAAAACGTGGTAATATTGATCGGTCGTTACGCGAGGTTTGGGATAGAGAATTTATCCTTCACGCAGAACGACTTACAGAGCTTCGAAGCGCTTATGTTGATGCCCTTTTACCGCACTTTACAGGCATTGCTGAGCAGTTGGTTCGAGAGGTCGTTACGGATCTACGTTTTAGCCCGGGTTGGGACAGAGATCAGGATCTACAGACTCTGTTAAATGAGAGTTTTGAACGTGATATGCGTCAGGGATTTACCTCCCTTGGGCCACAGCGTGCTGACCTTAAATTCAAGGTTGGAAGTCGCAGTGCCGCTGAGCACTTATCACGAGGCCAGAAGAAATTGGTCGTTAGTGCACTTAAACTTGCGCAGGGTCAGCTCTACGAGGCTACCCGAGGTCACTCCTGTATCTACTTGATCGATGACCTCCCTGCTGAGTTAGATAAAGAGCACCTGGCAACGTTTTGCTCGTTCTTGAAACAGAGCAACAGCCAAAGTTTTGTAACCTGTGTTGAGCCAAGCTCAATGCTAGAGGTATGGGGCGCAACTACTGACGGTGCCCTATTGAACGTCGATTCAGGTCAGTTAACTGCAAAGCAGACATTTGGAGAGATCTATGAGTGAATCAAACCAAGATTACGATTCGTCCAGTATTAAGGTTCTTAAAGGCCTTGATGCCGTGCGCAAGCGCCCAGGGATGTATATCGGTGATACCGACGACGGTAGTGGTTTGCATCACATGGTGTTCGAGCTGGTCGACAACGGCATTGATGAGGCACTCGCAGGTTTCTGTAGTGAGGTGGGCGTAACCATCCATGCTGACGAGAGTATTACCGTCAGCGATAATGGTCGCGGCATTCCGACGGATATCCACGAAGAGGAGGGTGTCTCTGCGGCCGAGGTTATCATGACGGTCCTCCACGCCGGTGGTAAGTTCGATGACAACACCTATAAAGTCTCAGGTGGTCTTCACGGTGTTGGTGTGTCGGTGGTAAACGCCCTGTCGACTGAGCTGCGTTTGACCATTCGTCGTGCTGGTCAGGTTCACGAGCAGGTTTACAACCACGGTGTACCGGCAGAGCCTCTAAAAGTGATCGGTGAGACGGATACCAGTGGTACGATCGTGCGCTTCTGGCCTAGCCCTGAAACCTTCACCAACATCGAGTTCCAGTACGACATTCTTGCTAAACGCCTTCGTGAACTCTCATTCCTTAACTCAGGCGTTCGTATTCGTCTTAAAGATGAGCGCTCTGGCCGTGAAGAAGTCTTTGAATACGAAGGTGGTCTAGCTGCCTTTGTTGATTTCCTTAACCAGAACAAATCGCCTATTAACAGTATCTTCCACTTCAATGCGATGCATGAAAATGGTGTTGGCGTTGAGGTCTCTCTACAGTGGAATGACTCATTCCAAGAGTCGATTCACTGTTTTGCCAACAACATCCCACAGCGTGATGGTGGTACCCACTTATCGGGCTTCCGCGCCTCCTTGACGCGTGGTTTGAACAGCTACATAGATTCTGAGTCGTTAAACAAAAAAGGCAATGTCAGCACCAGTGGTGATGACAGTCGTGAAGGTCTAACGGCGATCATCTCTGTTAAAGTGCCAGATCCTAAATTCTCTTCACAGACCAAAGATAAGCTGGTTTCGTCTGAAGTTAAGACAGCAGTCGAGCAGTTGATGGCAGAGCACTTCAATAACTACTTGCTAGAGAACCCATCTGAAGCGAAAGCGGTTGTGCAGAAGATGATGGATGCGGCGCGTGCCCGTGAAGCCGCGCGTAAAGCGCGTGAGATGACGCGTCGTAAAGGTGTGTTGGATATCGCTGGTCTACCGGGTAAATTGGCAGACTGCCAAGAGAAAGATCCGGCACTCTCTGAACTCTACTTGGTGGAGGGTGACTCGGCGGGTGGTTCTGCTAAGCAGGGCCGTGATCGTCGAACTCAAGCCATCCTTCCGCTTAAAGGTAAGATTCTTAACGTTGAGAAAGCACGTTTTGACAAGATGCTGACTTCAGCTGAAGTCGGTACTCTGATTACTGCACTAGGGTGTGGTATCGGCCGAGATGAGTTCAACGTTGAAAAACTTCGTTACCACAGCATCATTATCATGACCGATGCGGACGTCGATGGATCTCACATTCGTACCCTTCTATTGACCTTCTTCTTCCGTCAAATGCCAGAGTTGATTGAGCGTGGCTACATCTACATTGCTCAGCCGCCTCTGTACAAAGTGAAGAAGGGCAAGCAAGAGCAGTACCTAAAAGATGATGAAGCGATGGATATGTACCTGCTTCAAGGTGCTTTGGAAGGTACTTCACTCTATCCTGCTGAAGATGCGCCTGCTATCACTGGTGCAGCGCTTGAGACGCTATTTGGTCGCTACCGTAAGGTGATGGCAATGATCAACCGTCTCTCGCGAATCTACCCAAGCCAGGCTTTGATGCAGTCACTCTATGTTCCGCGTTTGGCGGCCGATTCGCTGGGTGATAAAGCGACGGTAGAGGGTTGGGCTAAAGAGCTACAAGCTAAGCTAGATTCTATTGTTACGTCGGGTTCAGAAGTCTACACAGTGGATGTTGAGTACGACCAAGAGCACAGCTCTTATGTGCCGGTGGTTAATGTATTGCTTCACGGTATTACGAATGCGTTCCGTTTTGAGGCTGACTTCTTCCGCTCTAAAGATTACGACTTGATCGTTGATCTTGGGGCAGAGCTTTCTGGTCTGTTAGCGGATGGTGCTTACCTTCAGCGTGGCGAACGTCGTATGGATGTGACAGAGTTGGGCGAAGGCATTGAATGGTTGATGGGTCTTGCGCGTCGCGGCAGTAACATTCAACGCTACAAAGGATTGGGCGAGATGAACCCTGATCAGCTTTGGGAAACAACCATGGATCCTGATGCGCGCCGCATGCTTAAAGTGACGATCGAAGATGCTATCTCTGCTGATCAGTTGTTTACCACGTTGATGGGTGATGAGGTTGAGCCTCGTCGTGACTTTATCGAGTCCAACGCACTGAATGTCTCTAACCTAGATGTTTAATGTTTAGTGTTTTAGAGAAAGGGCGCCTATAGGCGCCTTTTTAATTTGTTTCACGTGAAACAAACTCCTTGTTTCTATTTCTAAGTTTCAATCTTATTTGATAAAAAGTTTCACGTGAAACATTTGAATCAATCGTCGCTAAATTCACTGTGCATCGCTTGAGTGAATCCGTCCATTGAAAATCTAATAGTAAAATCAGAACTAGACTTCGGTTGATAGTCGATGAACGTATGGCTTTCAAACATGTTTAAAAGTAGCTGGTTGTCATTTGGGATGGTCGGTGTGACAAATTGAAGATCGGCCCGCTTATCGTCACAACTGGCAGTAAAAGAGATAGGTATCTGATTGACGAGTGAGTGATAAATAGAAGGGCTGCTAAGGCAATCACTGACGCTGAGAATGAAGCCGGTTGTTAGAGCTCCATCCGTGTCATCACCAAAATACACCGCATATTTATCAAATTCATTAATGCTTCGGTGGAGATGTGTCGCAGAGAGAGGCTTGTTAAGCATATTAAATGGAATCATTTCGAACCCAATATAACTGTTCAAACCAAGTGCATATTTGATCTCTTCACCATTCGGGTGCTGGTTAAAAATGATAATTCGATCATCCTCATTGGTTATGGGTTTATCTAGGAAAAGTGTGTAAAACACTAAAAGGCCAATAATGAAATAGGCGATGGCGGTGAGTTTGGGATTAACTTTTTGCATCTTGCATCCTTGCAGTCAGTGGTTTGATTCAACACTATGCAAAGTAGTAGAAAAGCAGATATTTACAAATAAAAAACCCGAGCAGTGCTCGGGTTTTTTGATGGCCAATTAAGTTTAGCCAGCCAATTCGGAGATATCGGCGATTCCACCAAATAGCTCTTTAAGTTGTTGCAGCATCGCAAGACGGTTTTGCTTAACGTCAGCGTCATCTGCCATGACACGAACCTCTTCGAAGAAGCGGTCGATTGGCTGACGAAGATCAGCTAGAGCTTGAAGAGCGCCCTGGTAATCGCCTTCACCTGTCATTGATGCAACTGAACTGCTTAAACCCTTGAGTGCTTGAGCAAGCTCTTTTTCAGCCTCATCAGATAGCAGTGCATCGTTGATAGCGGTAGACGGTGTAGAATCTAGTTTCGCAAGGATATTACCAACGCGCTTGTTGCCAGCAATCAGTGCTGAGGCCGCTTCAAGTTGTGTAAAGGCCGCAACAGCATGAGCACGACGCACAAAGTCTAATGGTTTGCTTGGGCGAAGACCGTGGATCGACAGGTAGATCTCAGCGCTAATGCCCTCTTCTTCAAACCAGAAACGGAAGCGTTCCAGCATGAATTCAAAGACATTATCAGCAGCACTGTCCAAAGCAGGGAGTGCTTGGTAGTTTGATGCTGCAGTCTGAAGAAGCTCTTTAAGATCAAGATCTAACTCATGTTCAACGATAATACGAAGCACGCCCAATGCTGCACGACGCAGTGCAAATGGATCTTTAGAACCTGTAGGCGGCTGGTTGATCGCAAACAGACCGACTAGTGTGTCCAAGCGATCTGCCAAGGCTACAGCAATGCCCGTTTTAGAGGCAGGTAGATCGTCACCGGCAAACTTTGGCATGTACTGCTCGTAGATCGCCTGTGCAACTTCTTGCTCTTCACCATCGTGCAGTGCGAAGTGGTAACCCATAAGGCCCTGAAGCTCTGTGAACTCATAAACGGTATCTGTTAGCAGGTCACACTTAGCAAGTTGTGAAGCACGAGCGGCAAACGCTTCATTACCGCCAATCAGTTTGGCAATGGCAGTGGCCGTTGCTTCAATGCGAGCAGCTTTGTCGGCGACTGTGCCAAGCTCGTTTTGGAATACGACACTCTTTAGCTTCTCTAGGCGATCAATAAGAGGCGCCTTCTTGTCCGTTTCAAAGAAGAACGCAGCATCAGCTAGGCGAGGGCGAATCACCTTCTCGTTGCCTGCAATCACCTGCTGAGGATCTTTAGACTCAATGTTTGAGATCGTAATGAAGTACGGCATCAGCTTGTTGTTGCTATCGACAAGGTGGAAGTACTTCTGGTTCTCTTTCATTGAAAGGATTAGGACTTGCTCAGGTACCTCAAGGAAGCGCTCTTCAAAACGTCCAGCCAATGCAACAGGCCATTCGTTCAGTGCACAGACTTCGTCCAGAAGATCTTCGTCAATCTCAGCAGTTCCGCCAATACGAGCAGCTTCAGCTAGCACTTGTTCACGAATCATTTCACGACGCTCAGCGAAGCTAGCCACAACTTTACCGGTGTTACGAAGCGTGGCAGCGTATTCACCTGCAGTCATCAGCTCAATATCATGTGGGTAGTGGAAGCGGTGGCCACGTGATTTACGGCCAGAAGTGACCTCAAGTAGAGTACAAGGCAGAACCTCATCACCCAGCAGCGCAACGATCCATTTAACAGGGCGAACAAACTCAGTACGGCTAGCCGCCCAACGCATACGCTTAGGAATCGGCAGGCCGCTCAAAGCGGTCTCAAGCATTCCTGGTAGAAGTTCTGAGGCAGGTTTGCCAACCTCAGTACCGCGGTAGACGTAGTAGTCACCCTTGTCGGTATTCTCAATGACAAGGTCTTCAAGAGAGACACCGCAGCTGCCAGCAAAACCTTTAGCGGCCTGTTCAGGTGCTTTTGCAGAGGGGCCGCGTTTTTCAATGTTACGATCAGGCTGTTGGCTGTCTAGCTCTTTAACCAATACGGCCAAGCGACGTGGAGCAGCAAATAGCTCTAAAGATGAAAAGTTAAGCTGAGCATCGTTCAGTTGAGCCGTGAGGCTTTTACCCAGTGCGTCTGACAGAGAGAGAAGTGCACCCGGTGGTAGCTCTTCAGTACCCAGTTCAAATAGAAAATCTTGATTACTCATTACTCGGCTCCCTCCAGTGATGCTAGGACCTCTTGGCGAATAGACTCTTCTGCCATTGGGAAACCAAGCTCTTTACGCTTGTTGTAGTAAGCTTCGGCAACACCGCGAGCTAAGGTACGAACACGAAGAATGTAACGTTGACGCTCAGTCGCAGAGATCGCGTGACGCGCATCCAGTAAGTTGAAGGTATGCGATGCCTTCATGACCTGTTCATAAGCCGGTAGCGGTAAGCCGACATCCAGCAGTTTTTGACACTCTTTTTCGTAGTGCTCAAAGTTGCTGAATAGGTGTGGCACATCGGCGTATTCAAAGTTGTAAGTCGACTGCTCGACTTCATTTTGGTGGAATACATCGCCGTAGGTTACAACAGTACCGTCCGGTGCCTTAGACCAAATCAGATCGTACACACTGTCTACCTCTTGAACGTACATTGCTAGACGCTCTAGACCGTAGGTGATTTCGCCAGTGACCGGGTAACACTCAAGACCGCCAACCTGTTGGAAGTAAGTGAACTGAGTGACTTCCATGCCATTCAGCCAGACTTCCCAACCAAGACCCCAAGCACCCAATGTAGGTGATTCCCAGTTGTCTTCTACAAAGCGTACATCGTGTGTCAAAAGATCAAAGCCAAGACGCTCAAGCGAACCAAGGTAGAGCTCTTGGAAATTGTCTGGGTGAGGCTTCATCACAACCTGAAATTGGTAGTAGTGTTGAAGACGGTTTGGGTTCTCACCGTAACGGCCATCGGTTGGGCGTCGGCTTGGTTGAACGTAAGCTGAGTTCCAGCTCTCTGGGCCGATAGCACGCAGAGTGGTAGAAGGGTGGAAAGTACCAGCACCCACTTCCATATCCAGTGGCTGAACAATTACACAGCCTTGCTCGGCCCAATACTGTTGTAGGGCAAAGATAAGACCTTGGAAGGTGCTTACATCAGGTTTGACAGTGTCGGTCACGACAGAAGTCCTCGGCTAGGATTTTTTGCAAAAAATTAGCCGAGAATTATACAGCATTCCTTAAGAATTTAAGAGGGGCGTAACCCTATCCATTTAATAGGGTTATCGGCGCCAGAAAGCCGGTGTTAGTAGGACTAATAAGGTAAATACCTCAAGACGTCCAAGCAACATCGCAAAGACCAGAATCCATTTGGCGGTATTCGGTATGTCACCATAGTGTGCCGCAACATCACCAAGGCCTGGGCCAAGGTTGTTGAGCGTAGCGCCCACTGCCGACCATGCCGTTACTTGATCCAGTCCAGTGGCTAGCAGAGCTACCAGCATCACCACAAAGACGATCAAGTAGACCGAGAAAAACCCCCAAACCGCTTCAAGCACTTTATTTGAAATTGGGCGTCTTCCCAACTTCACTGGCATGATTGCGTTCGGGTGAATCAGGCGCACAATTTCACGGTAACCCTGTTTTAGAATCAGCAGTAGACGTATCTGTTTCATGCCACCACCGGTCGATCCTGCACAGCCCCCGGCAAAGGCTGCCAAGAAGAGTAAGAAGGGCAGCATGGCGGGCCAGTGTGCAAAGTCCGCGACGGCAAAGCCGGTCGTCGTTGCAATGGAGACAACCATAAAGACCGCTTTGCGCAGCGCCTCAATCGATTCATAGGTACCAGTAAAGTCGAGCACAAACAGCGTAAACAGCGACAGGCTGATCAGAGAGAAGAGGTAGAACTTGAACTCTGGATCTGAGAAGTAGTGGGCGACACTGTGCTGTCTCCAAGCGGCAAAGTGAAGGCCGAAGTTGATCCCCGAAAGCACCATAAAGAGTACACAAATCATCTCGATCAGTGCGCTGTCATAGAATCCAATACTGGCATCGTGTGTTGAGAACCCGCCAATGGCAACAGTAGAGAAACTGTGGCCAATCGCATCGAACAGCTCCATTCCTGCCGCCCAGTAGCCCAGTGCGCAGGCAATCGTCAGCGTCAGGTAGATGTTCCAAAGCGCTTTGGCAGTTTCGGTGATTCTAGGTGTCAGCTTTGAATCTTTTACCGGGCCAGGTGTTTCAGCGCGGTAGAGCTGCATCCCACCGATGCCCAGCATTGGCAGTATCGCGACGGCTAGTACGATGATACCCATACCACCCAACCACTGCAGCTGCTGTCGATAGTAGAGCAGGGACTTGGGAAGCGTATCCAGTCCAGTAATCACTGTTGCCCCTGTTGTTGTCAGACCAGAAACGGCCTCAAACAGAGCGTCGGTAAAGGTAAAGTTTGTTTCGGCCGAAAAGTAGATAGGTAACGAACCGAAGAAGCCCAGTACCGTCCAGAATAGAACGGTAATTAAGAATCCGTCGCGTGTTCTAAGGTCTTGGCGGACTCGCATGAAGGGGAGCCAGATTAAGAAACCGGTACACAGAGTGACGAAGAAAGCCCCAACAAATGCTTGAATATTGCCATCGTCGTAGATCATCGAGACGAGGGCTGGCGGAAGCTGAGTGATGCTGAATATCATCAACAGCAGGCCAAGTATTCTGAGAATCACTTTGAAGTGCATGGGAGCCTCAGAAGAAGGTTAGGCCGACGGTAAAGAGCTTCTCTACCTCGCCAATTTGACGGTTATCGATAAGGAACAGAATGACGTGGTCGCCATCTTCAACCACGACGTCATCGTGGGCAATCAATACCTGGTTGTCTCTCACAATGGCACCGATGGTCGCACCCGCGGGTAGCGCAATATCCTCAATGGCGCGCCCAACTACTTTAGAGCTTGACGGGTCACCGTGGGCGATCGCTTCAATCGCTTCTGCTGCACCACGTCGCAGTGAGTGTACCGCTGCTACATCGCCGCGACGTACGTGGGCTAGTAGGGCACCAATGGTGGTCTGTTGTGGTGATATGGCAATGTCGATAACGCCACCCTGTACAAGGTCAACATAGGCCGGGTTGTTGATCAGCGTCATCACCTTTCTGGCGCCTAGACGTTTAGCCAGCATAGATGCCATGATGTTGGCTTCGTCGTCGTTGGTTAGGGCACAGAAGACATCGACATCATCAATGTTCTCTTCGAGAAGCAGTTCCGAATCAGAAGCGCTGCCGTGCAGAACAATGGTGCGGTTCAGATCGCGTGCCAAATGGTTGCATCGATCTAGGCTTCGCTCAATCAGTTTGACCTGGAAGTCATCCTCAATCGATTCGGCTAGTCGGAATCCGATGTTGCCACCCCCGGCAATCATGATGCGTTTGTAAGGGTTATCTAATCGGCGCAGTTCGCCCATAACCGAACGTATATCGCCGGCAGCTGCAATAAAGAAGACCTCATCGTCCGCCTCAATGACCGTGTCACCGGTTGGAATAATAGGACGATCCTGTCTGAAAATGGCTGCCACACGAGTATCGACATTGGGCATGTGTGCTCTGAGCAGGGCAATCTCTCGTCCCACCAGTGGGCCACCGTAATAGGCCTTAACAGCAACCAATTGCGCAGCGCCATCGGCAAAATCGAGAACCTGAAGGGCGCCTGGGTGATGGATCATCCGAGCAATGTGTTGTGTCACCAAGTGCTCAGGGCTGATCAATACATCAATTGGGATGCCGGCAACGTTGTTCTCTTTCTGTGAATTGAAGAGCTTACCTTCAGAGTAGTTGTAAGCTTGATCCCGAACACGGGCAATCAACTTTGGCACGCGAAAGTGCGACCAAGCGACCTGACAGGCAACCATATTGATCTCGTCTGAGTTAGTTACTGCGATCAACATGTCGGCATCTTCTACGCCAGCGCTATGCAAAATAGTTGGCAGCGAAGCTTGGCCTTCAACCGTACGAATATCGAGGCGGTCGGCAAGTTCTCTGAGTCTTGGGCCATCGACATCAATGACAGTAATATCGTTGGATTCACTGGCGAGGTGCTCTGCTAGAGAGCCACCCACCTGTCCTGCACCCAGAATAACAACGTTCATGTAGCGCTTAAGCCTCTTCTATTCGCTTAATGCGGGCGTAGTAGAAGCCATCATGGCCTCCATTTTGTGGAAACAGCTGTCGACCAGCAGGTCTCTCTATGCCCCATTCTGCGACTATTTTGCACTCTTTCGCATCTGAGTGCTCTTTCAAAAATCGTTCGACAACACGCTCGTTCTCTTGTGTGAACACTGAGCAGGTTGCATACAGCAATGTACCACCAGGCTTGAGCATATCCCATAGGTTATTAAGGATCTCAAGTTGAGTGGTTGCTAGACCCAGCAGATCTTCATTACGACGCAGTACTTTGATGTCTGGATTACGACGAATGACACCGGTAGCACTACAGGGTGCATCCACCAGAATGCGATCGTAGGCGTCACCGTTCCACCAGTCCCGTTGTGCGGCATCACCGACAATGACACTCGCACTCTGCTCTAGTCGTTCTAAATTCTCTTCGATGCGCGCTACTCGTCGAGGCTCTAACTCCAGGGCATCGATCTCAATATCATCTTCCAATTCAAGAAGGTGGCAGAGTTTTCCACCGGGTGCGGCACAGGCATCGAGTATGCGTTCGCCCGCTTTTACACCAAGCAGTTCTGCAGCGAGTTGTGCCGCTTCATCCTGAACCGAGACCTGCCCCTCTGCAAACTGTGGCAGCTTATCCACAGAGCAGGGCGTCGTTAGGTAGATGGCATCGCTTGAAAACAATCCAGCGGTTGCTTCGATTTCTGCACTGTTCAGTATCTCAAGGTAGGTACCACGATCGCTTTTCGAACGATTGACCCGCAGGCACATTGGTGGGCTCTGATCGTTTTCGGTCATTATGCTTTGCCAGTGATCGGGCCAGTTGTGCTTGAGTTTTGCGATCATCCACTCTGGGTGATTCCAGCGGCCAGTCTCGGTCTGCTGGATATCAGCTTCTAAACTATCCTTTTCACGCTGGTAACGACGCAGTACGGCGTTCAACAGTTTGGCGGCCCAAGGCTTACCCATCTGCTTAGCGCCTTCAACGGTTTCGTTGATGACAGCATGTTCAGCCGTCGAGAGATGTCTCAATTGGTAGAGCGCGCTCAACAGTAGGGCAAAGACGTCAGTGTCCTCTTCTCTAAAAGGCTTGCGCAGACACTCACGGCTGAGCGCTTCAAGCTGTGGATAGAAACGAAGCGTGCCGTAGCAGATCTCTTGAAACAGAGCGCGGTCACGAGGTTCAACTCGAGAGAGCATGCCTGGCAGTCGGCTAGAGAGTGAACCGTTGTGTTGTAACAGCTGCGATAGAAAAACAGCCACTTGCACCCTTAGGTTAGCGGTATTACTCAAAGTGCATACCCTCTACAAACGGGTGGTTGTTTGAATTGAGTAGTGCCGACGCTTCAGTGGCGCGACCGCCTGGCATCTGAATGGTTTTGATTAGCAAAGAGCCTTCGCCACACCCGATCAGGACACCCTGTTTATCGGCTTTGATCAGAGCGCCAGCATCACCGGCTTCTGATTGTGCTTCCGCTCTCCAGATGCGTACGCTTTTATCATCAAGGATTGTGTAAGCCACTGGCCAAGGAGAGAGGCCGCGAACCTGACGGGCGATCGCGTCTGCCGACTCAGTCCAGTCGATTTTACCTTCAGCTTTCTCAAGCTTATTGGCGTAGTTAGCTAACGCATCGTCTTGAATTTCTGGAGTTAACTCGCCTGCTAACAGTGCAGGTAGTTGCTCAACCAGCATATTGGAGCCGAGTACTGCTAATCGATCATGCAGTTCTCCGCTACTCTCCTGTTTATCGATTGGCGTAAACACCTTAGCCAGCATAGGCCCAGTATCCAGCCCAGCCTCCATCTGCATCAGCGTCACACCGGTCTCTTTGTCACCTGCCAGCAGTGCACGGTGGATCGGAGCAGCACCACGCCAACGCGGTAGAATAGAGGCGTGTACGTTAACGCAACCCAGTTTTGGTGTATCCAATACAACCTGCGGCAGTATCAAACCGTAGGCAACAACAATCATTAAATCAGCGTCGATCGCAGCCAGTTCCGCTTGAGCCGCTTCATCACGCAGTGAGAGTGGTTGAAACACGGGAATATTTGCTTGCAGTGCAATCTGCTTAACGGGGCTCGCTTGTAACTTCCTACCGCGGCCCGCTGGGCGATCGGGTTGGGTATAAACGGCTACCACATCAAAGCCGGAGTCGATCAGAGCCTGTAGATGAGACGCGGCAAAATCTGGGGTTCCGGCAAAAATAATTTTAGACAATTCGATATCCTAAAATGAAACAGGCTTGCCAAGGTGAGCGGCAAGCCTGTCTGATCTTTAAGCCTGAGCGGCCTCTAATTTATGTTTCTTCTCGAGTTTTCCGCGGATTCGATCACGTTTTAATCGAGAGATATGGTCAACAAATAGCTTACCATTCAGATGATCCAGCTCGTGCTGAATACAGACCGCTAGCAAACCGTCAGCAATTAACTCATAAGGTTCGCCATCACGACCAATCGCATTCAGCTTAACGCGCTCTGGGCGAACGACGTTTTCGTAGAAGCCAGGGACAGAGAGGCAACCCTCTTGCATCTGTTCAGTCTCGTCGGTTAACACTTCAAAAGAGGGGTTAATTAGAACCAGTGGCTCATTGCCCTCTTCGGATATATCGATTACGACGATCTGTTTATGAATATTGACCTGTGTTGCGGCCAGACCAATGCCCGGAGCGTCGTACATGGTTTCAAACATGTCATCGATGATCTTGCGTACCTCATCATCGACCGTCTCAACCGGTTCAGCAATGGTGCGAAGGCGCGGGTCTGGGAACTCTAAAATTTTAAGCAGTGCCATACCGTTTAGTGATCTCTCTCAATCGGATAACTAGTAACATTGTTAATATTGTCTATTATACCTATTAGGACTCTGTTTGCATGTGGTACACGTTAAGCAGTGCAATCGAATAGATAAGCGTCAAACGCTGAAGGATAGTATGTTTAAACGGATAAAACAGATCGCTGCCGTTGCATTAGGTATAACCTCTATGCTGGCGCAAGCTGACACCATCAAGTTGGCGCAAGATGCCCCCTCGGAATACACCGTTGTTAAAGGGGATACCCTGTGGGATATCTCCGCGCGTTTTCTCAAAAGCCCTTGGCTCTGGCCTAAGGTTTGGGAAGTAAACTCGCAGATCTACAACCCTCATCTGATCTATCCTGGAGATGTCATCTACCTCTACTGGGAAGATGGTGAGCCACGCCTAGGTCGTAAACCAGGTACTCTGGTATTAACGCCTGAGGTTAAAGTCGTGCCACGCGAAGAGGCTATCGCTTCGATCCCTCTGCGTGATGTACAAGCCTTTCTCAATGATAGCCGAGTGGTTGATAATCAAATGTTAGCGGATGCGCCCTACGTGCTGGGTGGTAAAAACCAACGCATCCTCGCTGCCAATGATGATCGAGTCTATGTTCGAGGTGAGTTATTAGATGACAGTCGTCAGCAATCTCTCTACCGTCCTTTGATCGAGTATGTAGATCCCAACACCGGTGAGTCTTTAGGTTATGAGCTACACCGCGTCGCTGATGCGCTGGTACGTGGTTCTGAAGGCGACACAATCAGTGTTGATATTCGCAACAGTACTGAAGAGGTGCGTTTAAAAGATATTCTGATTCCAACCGGCGAAGCGCCGTTGGTGACTCGGTTTATGCCGCGCCCGGGTCCAGAGCTCGAAAATGTTGAAGTCATCGCCGTATTAAATGGCGTTGCCAACATTGGTCAGTTTAACAGTGTCACAATCAATGCTGGCGAGCGCGAAGGAATCGAACCAGGCAGTGTCTACGCGATCTACAATCGTGGCGAAGAGATTCGTGACCCTAAAACAGGTGAAAAACTTCAACTACCAGCCGAGCGTGCCGGTGAGTTGATGGTCTACAAAACCTTCGACAAGGTCAGTTATGCACTGGTGATGCGTGCAACCGAAGTGATTCAGGTTGGCGACCCGCTTCGTCAGCCTTAACGTCACAATATTAGACAATCGCTGCACATGGATGTGCAGTGTCAGGAGCAAGGATGCCAGCCGAATCGATCGACTGGGTTGCACTGCGCCTTTTGGCTATGCGACCCGCTTCCAATTTAAAATTCATTCAACACACTGACTGGCCTGATCGGCTAAAAGACTCTAAGTGCTTAATAGAGCAGTTGGAGCTTTTTAACGAAAGTCAGTTCGCTGTCAGGCAGATAAAGTCACTCTACGATCATGCCGAAAAGCATCTAAATGTCATTAAAAACATAGATTGTGACGTTATCTGCTTTGAAGATAGCCGTTATCCCGAATTGCTTAAATCGATCTACGATCCGCCTGTGGTACTCTTCTCAAAAGGCAATGTGCAAGCATTGAGCGACCCTCAAGTCGCTATGGTGGGTGGGCGAAAATCATCCAGCTTGGCCCGTGCAACCGCACAGCGATTTGCTCAAGAGTTAACCCAATCGGGCGTACATGTCACCAGTGGATTAGCCATAGGCATTGATCACGCAGCTCATCTCGGCGCAATACAAGCCGGCCCCGGTTCAACAATCGCCGTTATGGCAAACGGCCCAGATCTGGTTTATCCACAACGGCATCAACGGCTGGCCCAGCAGATATTGGACTCAGGCGGGCTGTTAGTCACTGAGCAGTTGCCCGGTATCCAGCCCAGGCCCTACCTATTTCCAGAGCGTAATCGCATCATCAGTGGTATGAGTTTGGGAACCTTAGTCGTTGAAGCCACTATTAAGAGTGGATCACTGGTCACAGCTCGTTTGGCGCTGGAGCAGGGGCGGGAGGTATTTGCTATACCGGGTGCGATTACCAACGAACTGGCAAGAGGCTGTCACCATCTAATTAAAGAGGGAGCTCAGTTGGTTGAAACGGTCTCCGAAATATTGGCGTCACTCTATCTACCGCTTACTACAGATCGTGTTGAGACGCCGCCCATTGAGTCTGAGGATCCCATAATCCGTGCACTGCATCAGCAGCCGTTAACTGCCGATCAGCTTGCAGCAAAGCTCAGTATTCCGATTGGGCAGCTTCAACGTCTGCTCGTGGAACTAGAAATCTCAGGAATTATTGGCCGAGAGGGAGCCCGTTACGTCGTTCTTCGGTAGAATAGCGTTTTTTCCAAAGTAAGATTCTGATTATGGTGAATGATTGGAGCATTAAACAGGCCGTAGAAGTGGTCCAGCAGGGTGGCGTAATTGCCTATCCTACAGAGGCGGTTTGGGGGTTAGGTTGTGACCCTTGGAACGAGCATGCCGTGAAACATCTGTTAGCGGTTAAACGCCGCCCTATGCATAAGGGCTTAATATTAGTGGCAGCCAATATTGGACAGGTTGAACCACTGCTGCAGAATCTGACAGCCGAGCAGCGTCAGGTTGTTGAGGCAAGCTGGCCTGGACCCAATACCTGGTTGATACCGGATACCGACGAGATGATCCCTGAGTGGGTTAAAGGCCAGCACAGCTCTGTTGCTGTTCGTGTCTCTGCACATCCCATCGTGCAGGCGCTCTGTAACCGTGCCGATATGCCGTTGGTATCAACCTCGGCTAACCCCTCATCTGCAGTACCTGCAAAGAGTAAGTTGAGAGTAAGTACTTACTTTGGAAATAGAATTAATTATCGTGTTCAGGGCGCATTAGGCGATTCGGATCGACCATCCGTGATTCGTGATGCACTGACTGGACAGACCCTACGAGTTTAGAGACGGAGATTGCGAATGAGCAAACCGAGCGTAGCAGAAGTAAAAGCCTTCTTAATGGATCTTCAGGATCGTATCTGTAATGAACTGGCAGCAGCCGATGGTGGCGCTGAGTTTGTTGAGGACTCTTGGGATCGACCCGAAGGCGGCGGTGGCCGAAGCCGAGTCATTACCAACGGTGCGGTGTTTGAAAAGGGCGGCGTTAACTTTTCGCATGTTCACGGTAATCAGATGCCTGCATCGGCAACTGCGCACCGTCCTGAGCTTCAAGGCCGTAACTTTGAAGCGATGGGTGTCAGCCTTGTGATGCACCCTAAAAATCCTAAAGTGCCGACCTCACATGCCAATGTTCGTTTCTTCATTGCGGAGAAAGAGGGCGAAGAGCCAGTTTGGTGGTTCGGTGGCGGATTTGATTTGACCCCTTACTACGGCAATGAAGAGGATTGTGTTTTTTGGCACCAAGTGGCTAAAGACGCTTGTGACCCTTTTGGGGACGATGTCTACCCACGCTATAAAAAGTGGTGTGATGACTACTTCTTCTTGAAGCATCGTGGTGAGCCTCGCGGTATCGGCGGCCTCTTCTTTGATGACCTGAATGAGTTGGGTTTTGATCAAAGTTTTGCGCTGATGCAGTCCATTGGTAATGCCTACACTAAAGCCTATGTACCGATTGTCGAGCGCCGTCGTGATGAGAGTTATGGTGAAGCCGAGCGTGATTTCCAATTACACCGTCGCGGCCGTTACGTTGAATTCAACCTAGTGTTTGACCGTGGCACTCTGTTTGGATTGCAGACCGGTGGCCGAACCGAATCGATTCTGATGTCGCTTCCACCGGAAGTGCGCTGGGACTACAACTGGGCGCCTGAACCCGGTACAGAAGAGGCGCGTTTGACCGATTACTACCTGCAATCTAGAGACTGGTTAGGCTTAGAAGCATGATCGATCAGTACCGAGTGACAGGCAATCCGATCAAACATAGCCTGTCACCCAGAATTCATAGCCACTTTGCTCAGACAACGGGTGAGTCTCTGAACTACACCGCTCAGCTGTTAGAGGCGGATACCTTTACGGACACGCTGAGGGTTCAACTGACCTCTGGAGAGATCAAGGGCTCTAATGTGACCCTGCCGTTTAAAGAGCTGGCTTGGCAGCTTGCACAGGAGCGCACGGCGCGCGCAGAGACAGCCGGTGCAGCCAATACTCTCTGGTTAAATGAGCAGGGCGAAATTTGTGCTGATAACACCGACGGCATTGGTCTGTTAACTGATCTAAAGAACAACTTGGGTTTGGAATTGGCGGGCAAACGCGTCTTGATACTGGGTGCAGGTGGTGCTGTGCGTGGTGTCATTCAGCCGATGTTAGAAGCTCAGGTTGCTAGCGTTGTGATAGCGAATCGCACGGTATCAAAAGCTCAGGTTATTGCCGATGTCTTTGCGGGCGCTCCCGTTTCTGCTTGCGGCTATGATGACATTACAGGGCCTGCTTTCGATCTGATCGTCAATGGCACCTCGGCCAGTATTGGTGGTGAGTTGCCCCCTGTGCCTGCTGAAGCGATCGATGCCAATAGTTGTGGTTATGACATGATGTATGGTGCTGAACAAACACCATTTTGTGCCTGGTGCGAACAGCATGGAGCACGTGCCATAGACGGTCTGGGTATGTTGGTTGAACAAGCGGCAGAGTCCTTCGCAATTTGGCGAGGGGTAAAACCCGAAACAGCCGAGATTCTTAATCAGCTCAGATCCGAACTGCAACACAAATAGCATTGACTTAGAGGGGGGAGCGCTTCAGTCTAAGGGTATCAATTCGCTGTATTGGATGCCCCGCATGGAAAAGCTAGCCCCGCTCTCAGTCGATCAACTCTACCGTACCTGCGATACCGATCTTCTCCCGTTTAAAACCACCGATAACCTAGAGGGCTTCGCCGGCTTCTTTGGTCAAGATCGTGCGCTTGAAGCGATGGAGTTTGGGGTAGGTATGAACCGCCCCGGCTACAATCTGTTTGTGATGGGTAACCCGCACACAGGGCGATTCTCTTTTGCGATGGAGAATCTGCGTGAGGCAGCCAAAAGCCAATCCAAGCCATACGATTGGTGTTACCTGAAGAACATCCAAGACACCCGTCATCCACAAGCGCTGCGCCTCCCAGCCGGTAAAGCCGTTAAGTTGCAGCACGATCTTAGTAAGCTTCTTAACCGTGTCGTCACTGAGCTGCCTGCTGCCTTTGAAAGTCCCGCCTATCAGCGTGAAAAATCTAAGATTGAACGTGACTTCAACCGTCTCTATGACAAAGCAGTAGAGACGGTCGAGAAGCAGGGGCGTGAATACTCCATCGCCGTTTATCGTGATGCGGGCACGATTGGATTTACGCCCGTAGCGGAAGGGCAAGCCATCGATGAGGCGGTCTTTTCGGCGCTTCCGGAAGAGATCCGTGACGCCTTTTCAACACACATATCCGAACTGGAAGAGCTGCTTAATGAGCAACTGACAGAGATGCCACGCTGGCGCCGTGAGGCCGCTGAAGCACTGCGTTACCTCGATCGTGACACCGCTCGTCACGCAATTAAACCCCTGTTTGAAGAGGTGCGAGGTGAATATTCAAACCTGAAGGGGGTGAACAGCTACCTTGAAGATGTAGAGCGTGATCTGATTCGTAACGCCGGTGAGATGATTGCGGAGGGGATTTTTGAGAACAAATCCGAGACGGCTCGTCGCGAATTCATGAACGAGAACTACGGTCTTAATCTGCTCGTTGATAATGAGAAGACCAAAGGTGCGCCAGTGGTCTATGAGGCGCACCCAAGTTATGAAAATCTGTTTGGACGCATTGAGTACAACAGTGAAATGGGTGCTATGATCACCAACTACCGTCTGATTCGTCCGGGTGCACTGCATCGAGCCAATGGCGGTTACTTGATCATTGAAGCGGAAAAACTCTTTGAGCAACCCTTTGTCTATGGCGCCTTGAAGCGAGCGTTAAAAGCGCATGCGATTCGCATCGAAAACCCAGTCAGTGAGTATGCCGGTATCAGCACCGTAACGCTCTCACCTGAGGAGATCGATCTGGATGTGAAGATCGTCCTCATTGGCGCCCGTAACATCTACTACCTCTTGCAAGAGCTCGATCATGACTTCGAAAAGATGTTCCGTGTTGTGGTCGATTTTGAAGAGGATGTCGAGCGCACACCGGCGACCATTCGCCAGTACGCCCGTCTAATGAGCACGCTGGCCAAAGAGGAGAAGCTAGCACCGTTAACTCGTGAAGCGGTAGCGCGACTGGTTGAGCACTCCTCTAGACTGGCGGGTGATCAAGATCTTCTATCGGCGCATATCGGTGAATTAGTCGATCTACTCTGTGAAGCGGACTACCGTCGCGCTAAATCGAATGACAAATACATCGATGCGGCACACGTCGACGCGGCACTGTCGTCCAAAGAGCGTCGAACCGGGCGCCTCTCTGAAAAGATCCAAGAGGGTATTACCAACGAGACTGTTCTGATCGACACGGATGGTGAAGCAATCGGTAAATCCAATGGTTTGACGGTACTGCAGGTTGGTGATGTTAGCTTTGGTTCGCCGGCACGCATTACCGCAACGGTTCACCCCGGTAGTCGTGGCATCGTCGATATTGAGCGTGAAGTCACGCTCGGCCAACCGATTCACTCAAAGGGTGTGTTAATTCTGTCCGGTTACTTGGGTCACCGTTACGCTAAAGAGTTCCCGTTAGCGATCTCGGCCAGCATAGCGATGGAGCAATCCTACGGTTATGTGGACGGTGATAGTGCCTCAATGGCGGAGATCTGTACCCTGATCTCAGCGTTAACGCACATACCGATCAAACAGCAGTTCGCGATGACCGGATCCATCAACCAATACGGTGAAGTTCAGGCGATTGGTGGTGTTAACGAGAAGATTGAAGGTTTCTATCACCTCTGTGAGTCTCGCGGTTTAACCGGTCGACAGGGTGTGATTATTCCCAAAGCGAACGTCCGCAACTTGATGCTGAAACAGGAAGTGGTGGATGCCGTGAAAGAGGGGCTCTTCTCAATCTACTCTGTCGCAACCGTTGATGAAGCACTCGAGCTGCTAATGGGTCGCAGCGCTGGCAAAGAGAAAGCCGACGGCGTATTCACCCAACGCTCTATTGGTGCTGAAGTTGTTAAACGCTTGCGTGAGTTGTCTAAAGCGAAGGCTTAGTCTCTGCCGTTTCTTAGAGTGGGGTCAGACCACAGGTCAGACCCCTGTTGGAGTCTTCTCGCAGAGGAGACGATGAGATATCGCCTCATTTCGCTTCGCTCAATAAAGCTCCAGCAAATTTTTAATTTGCCCAATCCTCGGCCAGATGCTCATTCTTCAGCTTCACATAGTTGGCAGCAGAGTAGCTGAAGTAGCTCATCTCTTTTTCGGTCAGGTCGCGAACTGCTTTGGCAGGGCGGCCCATGTAGAGCTTGCCACTCTCTAGACGCTTACCTGGCGGTACAAGCGCGCCGGCACCGACAACGACATCATCTTCAACGATTGCGCCATCCATTACCGTCGCTGACATACCAATCAGGACACGGTTGCCTATGGTGCAGCCGTGCAGCATCGCCATGTGACCGATGGTCACTTCATCGCCAATAATCAACGGATAGCCGTCAGGATTATAGCTGCTGGCATGAGTGATGTGCAGGATTGCCCCATCCTGAACATTGGTGCGAGCGCCGATACGAATATGGTTCATATCGCCACGGATCGCTGTCAGCGGCCAAACGGATGCGTCATCACCCAGCACCACATCCCCAATGACAACCGCACTGGGGTCAACAAAGACCTTATCACCTAGGGTTGGGGTGATACCTTTAAAAGGACGTAGTTTCATATCGCATTCCTTGAATAACTGATCCGCTCACCCCATTGTATAGTAAAGCGTATAGAGTTTTTGATCTCGGAGAGACCGATGAGTAACCCACTGTTAGAACCATCTTCACTGCCACAATTCAGTACCATCAAACCTGAGCATGTTGTTCCCGCCGTCGATGAGCTATTGCAGCGTAACCGTGAGCGTATTGCAAAGATGACTGAACAACCACTGATGGATTGGCAGAGTTTAGTGGGTGAACTGGAACAGCTAAATGATGAATTAGCTCAAGCCTGGTCTCCGGTCTCTCATCTCAACGCCGTGGCGAATACCGATGAGATGCGCGAAGCGTACAACGCCTGCCTACCTAAACTCTCTGAATACTTTACTGAGCTTGGCCAGAATAAAAAGCTCTATGAAGCGTACGAACAATTTAGTCAAAGTGCGGCCTTCTCTGAACTTTCAGATGCCCAAAAGAAAGTGATTACTAACTCACTTCGTGACTTCCGTCTAGCGGGTATTGGTCTGCCAGAAGAGAAACAAAAACGTTACGCCGAGCTGCAACTAAAACTCTCTGAGTTGACCACTAAATTCTCTGAGAACGTCTTGGATGCAACGCAGGGTTGGACCAAGCATGTTACCGATGAGACCGAGTTAGCTGGGTTGCCCGATCATGTCCTTGAAGCGGCTAAGCAGGCGGCTGAAAGTGAACAGTTAGAGGGCTGGGTGCTAACACTCGACTTCCCTGTTTATCATGCCGTGATGCTGCAGGCTGATAATCGTCAGCTGCGTGAAGAGTTCTATACGGCCTATGCGACTCGTGCTTCTGATCAGGGGCCAAAAGCGGGTGAGTGGGATAACACCGATCTCATTGAGCAGATCCTGACCCTGCGCCTTGAGTTGGCGAAGTTGCTTGGGTTTACCAATTACGCGGAATATTCACTGGCCACTAAAATGGCTCAATCTACCGATCAGGTGGTGAACTTCCTTGAGGACTTAGCAGCTAAAAGCCGTCCTCAAGCCGCTAAAGAGTTAGAAGAGCTGACCGCTTTTGCTCAATCAGAAGAGGGTATGAGCGATCTGCAAGCTTGGGATATCACCTACTATGCAGAGAAGCTGAAACAGCAACGCTTCAACATTTCCCAGCAAGAGCTGCGTCCCTACTTCCCACTCCCTAAAGTGTTGGATGGGCTGTTCGCAGTAACCGAGCGCCTCTTTGGTGTCAGCGTTACTGAACTGAAAGAGTTTGATACCTACCATGACGATGTTCGACTGTTTGAGTTGAAGCGTGATGGTCAGGTACTCGCAAACTGTTACCTAGATCCATTTGCTCGTGCCGGTAAACGTGGTGGTGCATGGATGGATGACTGTCGTGTTCGCCGTAACATCAATGGTGATATTCAACTGCCCGTGGCGTATCTAGTCTGTAACTTCACGGCGCCGTTAGAGGGCCAGCCTGCGCTACTAACCCATGATGAAGTAACGACACTGTTCCACGAGTTTGGCCACGGTCTGCATCACATGCTGACGCAAATGGAACATGCCGATATCAGTGGAATTAATGGCGTGGCCTGGGATGCTGTCGAACTGCCCAGTCAGTTCATGGAGAACTGGTGTTGGGAGCCAGAAGCTCTGGCACTGATCTCAGGCCACCATGAGACAGGTGAGCCTCTGCCAGAAGATATGCTGAATCGCATGCTCTCGGCTAAGCATTTCCAATCGGGCATGTTAATGGTGCGTCAGCTTGAGTTTTCGCTGTTCGATTTCATACTTCATCGTGATTTTGAGCCTGGTCAAACGTCAGTTCAGTCTGTTTTGAACCGTGTTCGTGAACAGGTGGCGGTATTGAATCCACCTGCATTCAACCGTTTCCAGCACAGCTTTAGCCACATCTTTGCAGGCGGCTATGCAGCCGGCTACTACAGCTATAAATGGGCTGAAGTTCTATCGGCCGACGCGTTCTCGCGTTTCGAAGAGGAGGGTATCTTTAATCAGGAGACTGGTGCATCCTTCCGAACTGAAATCCTTGAGAAGGGCGGCTCTAAAGAGCCAATGGAGCTATTTGTCGCGTTCCGTGGCCGTGAACCTGAAGTGGATGCTTTGCTTCGCCACTCAGGTATTGCCGCTTAATTAAGCGAAGGAGCTGCTATGAAACCAGTTAAACGCTTTGTCGCCGGTGTTGTCTGTCCACGCTGTGCCGCTATGGATAGTACACGAATGTATCGCGACGAAGAGCGTGAGTATCGTGAATGTGTTAAATGCGGGTTTGAAGACAGCATGCGCCTTGACGGCCGTCCAGAGCCCAAAGAGCTTGAGACCCGAGTCTCTAAAGAGGGTGTGGATCCGTTAAAGAATACGCCAGCAACGGAAGTAGAAGCTCAGCCGCTGCAGTTCTTTACTAACCCTAATTTGCAGAAAAAGGACCACTGACGTGAGCCAAGATGCTGATATCTGTGGCTGGGCACGTCAGTCTGAGATAGAGCATCGTTACCACGACCAAGAGTGGGGTTTACTGCGAACTGATGACCGAACACTGTTTGAGTTTATGGTTCTAGAGTCCGCACAAGCGGGTTTAAGCTGGCGCACCGTATTAAATAAACGGCAAGGCTACCGTCACCACTATCGTAATTTTGAACCCGAGCTCGTGGCTCAGTTTGGGGAGAAAGAGATAGAGGCGATGCTGGCTGATGCCAGAGTCATTCGTAATCGCGCCAAAATCGAAGCCTCTATTAATAATGCCAAGCAATTTTTGGCTATTTCGACGGAGTTCGGTGGTTTTGCGAAATACTTGTGGTCGTTTATGGAGAGTAAAGTGATCGTGAACAGACCCAAAACGCTAGCCGATATACCTGCAGAAACCGATCTCTCAAAGCAGATTGCGAAAGACCTTAAAAAACGCGGCATCCGTTTCTTCGGCTCAACCATCGTCTACGCCTACCTTCAGGCCACCGGCTTCGTCAACGATCACCTAGAGACCTGCCCCGCCTACCAGCGCTGCATCGATCATCTGTAGGAACGAATTGCCGCAGGCAAACAGTGACGCAGAGATAGTCGTGTCAGGCTGAAAGCCAGACACGGGGACTTTGTGGCGGGTCTTGTTGCAACGGTGTCTGGCCTTCAGCCTGACACCACCTTCAAATGTTATTTAGGATTGGATTACGCCTTAAACCAAACCCCACGCTGGTTATAGCGGTGGAAAATCCAGAACCCCATCAATGCTCTGACCAAAAATGCCGCGGTGAATGATAACCATAGGCCGGTATTACCTAGATCTTGTGTTAGCCACCAGAGGGGTAAAAACGTGCCAAACACAGTGACGACCATGATCTGCAGCATCGCTTTAGATTGAGTCGTGCCGACAAGAACACCATCTTGGAAATAGCTCCATACAGCGATCAATGGAAGCACCCAGATAAAGATCAAATAGTCCTGTGCGACATCCAATACCGATTCAATGTCGGTCATCAGGCTCAGAATAGAGTGCCCACCCAACATAAACGTGAGTGTAAGCCCCAGCGCAAACAACAAGGACCAGAGAGCTGAACTCTTCATGGCGCGGTAGAAGTTGTATCGATCCTTGGCACCCGCATAGCGACCACAGATCGCCTCAGCAGCGTGGGCGAATCCATCGAGAGCGTGCGAGATCAGCATCAAGAAGTTCAACAGGAGAGCATTAGCCGACAGTATATCCGTTCCAAGTCGCGCACCTTGTGAGGTGAAGAAAGCAAACATAAAGAGCAGTGACGCGGTCCGAACAAATAGGTACTTATTCACGGTAAAAATCGCGCGATAGGCTGACAGTTGACGAAGTGAGTTTGGCAAAATTGCACCATCAATCAGGTTTAGATGGCGCTTCATCAGCAGTAACCCAAGAACCACACCGGTGTATTCAGCTATCAGTGTTGCACTGGCTACACCCTCTGCGCCCCAGCCGAAACCGAGCACAAACAGCAGATCTAACACCAGATTCGTCAGGTTGACGACGGTCATAATGATCAGGGGTGAGCGTGTATCCTGATTACCGACAAACCAGCCCACTAAGACGTAGTTGAACAGCGCCGCTGGAGCACCGTAGATACGAATATCGGCATAGCTTCGAGCGGTTTCGTGGACATCGGAATCGGCACCCATCCACTCTAAACCCAAAGTGAGTATGGGGATTTGTGCTAGCCACATAAGGCTGCCGAGCCCCAGTGCGATCAGGGTTGCTTGCGCTAAAAAGGTCCTATTTGCATTGCCATCTTGGCGTCCCACAGCCTGTGCAATTAGCCCAGTCGTTCCCATTCGCAAGAATCCAAACGCCCAGTAGATGGTGGTAAACAGTGTGGCTCCAATGGCCACCGCCCCTAAATGCTTCGGATTATCCAAATGGCCGACAACGGCGCTATCGACAAGGCCTAGAAGGGGAACGGTGATGTTGGATAGCAGCATCGGCCAGGCCAGCGCCCAAACACGCTGATGCATGCTCCAATCATTCAGTTGAATCATGCCCGTGCCCGGGGTGCGAAGAAGATCAATAAGAAGATCACCAGTGCGCAGACAACGACACTTGGGCCCGCTGGAGTGTCCGCAAACCAAGAGAGCGCAATGCCTCCAACAACCGCGATAGACCCAAGCATACTGGCAAAGATAGCCATCTGTTCAGGCGTGGCAGACATACGCCGCGCCGCTGCAGCCGGCATGATCAATAGAGAGGTAATGAGGAGCACACCAACCAGTTTCATCGCACCGGCAATCACCATGGCGATTAACAACATTAGGGCGAGTCTATAGCGAGCAACCTGAATCCCCTCTACTTGGGCCAGCTCCTCGTTAATTGTGATAGCGAGCAGAGGTTTCCAAAGCCAGTAGATCGCGGCTAAGACAGCTATGCCTCCCAACAGAATCCACTTAAGGTCTTCGGGAGTGATCGCTAATAGATCTCCAAACAGGTAGGCCTGAAGGTCGATGCGCACGTTATCCAACAGTGATATGGCGACCAGACCCAATGATAGTGCACTGTGCGCCATAATCCCCAACAACGTATCGGTGGCTATCCAGTGTTGGCGTTGCATCGCGACTAAACCAAGCGCCAGCGCTACACAGCAGAGTACGACGGCTAGGCTCAGGTTGATATCAAACAGAATGCCCAGTGCGATGCCGAGTAGAGCTGAGTGAGCTAAGGTGTCACCGAAGTAGGCCATACGGCGCCACACCACAAATGCACCTAAAGGGCCGGCAACAATGGCGACTGATAGGCCGGCAATCAGCGCATAGATGATGAAATCAAGCATGATCACCCCCACAGCAGTCACCTTCAACGACGTTACCATGCATATCATGGCTATGGTTGTGATGGTGATTATAGAGCGCTAGTGTTGACGCGTGAGAAGCGCCAAACAACTCTATGTAGGCAGGGTCTGCGCTGACGGCTTCTGGATGTCCCGAGCAGCAGACATGTTTGTTCAGACAGACGACGTGATCGGTCGATGACATAACCAGATGCAGATCGTGTGAAATCATTAACACACCGCACTTTCGTTCTTTACGGATATCCGTGATCAGCCGATAGAGTTCGGTTTGACCATTAATATCGACACCCTGAACCGGCTCATCCAGCACCAATAGATCGGGGTTTCGTAATAGAGCCCTAGCAAGAAGGGCTCTCTGCATCTCACCGCCGGAAAGATCATGAATCGAGTAATCGACCAGGTGTTCAGCACCCACCGAAGCCAAGGCAGCCTCGATGTCGTTTTGGTTGTAGCCATGTGGAATCTGCAAAAAGCGTTTAACCGTTAATGGTAGTGTCCGATCGATCTGAATTTTTTGCGGCATATACCCGATGCGCAGGCCCGGTTTCGTCCAAACAGTGCCTTCGGTCGGTTTCACCAGTCCAAGTAACACCTTTACCAGCGACGACTTACCTGCGCCGTTGGGTCCGATCAGTGTGGTGATGCAGTCGTTATGCAGTGGCAGGTTTACATTGTTGAGTACCGATTTATTACCAAAGCGCAAACTGACCCCGTCTAATCTAGCCAGATCTGGATTACTCATGATTCACTCCCACGACAATCGCTGCAAAGACCTAACAGCTCGATATTCTCTTCCTCAAGCTGAAAGCCGTGCGTATTAGCGACTCGGTTAAAGCTCTCTTGGAGTTCACTGGTCTCAATTTCGGCTGCGGTTTTGCACTCTCTGCAGATCATAAATGCCGATGGATGCGGGTGTTCTGGATTTGAGCAACCGACAAATGCGTTGAGTGAACCGATTTTGTGAATGAGCCCCAACTGATGCAAAAAATCCAATGCCCGATAGACCGTCGGTGGCGCTGAGTTAAAGCCCGCGTCAGCCAGCGCGGGTAACAACTCATAGGCACCCAGTGGCTTATGGGAGCTCCAGACGAGTCGTAACACTAACTCGCGAATAGGAGTCAGACGCTGGCCACTCTCTTGGCAGATCGCCTTGGCGTTATCTAACGCACCACTGACGCAGTGATCGTGGTTGTGGTCTGAATTGAATGCGTCGTTGATTTCAAGCATGCTTTATCTCAATTATTGTTATATTATAACAATACATTTTCTGGTTTATAGGCATTGTACCCAATGACACACAAATTTACCGCTTCTGTTGCTACCTCTCTCTTACTAGCATCCACTCAAGCTCAAGCCGATACTGTGATGGCCAGTGTTAAACCGCTGAGCCTTATTACTGCCGAACTCTTAGTCAATGTTGCCGAGGTTGATACTCTTCTGCGAGACGGTGCCTCCCCGCATGACTTTGCCCTGCGTCCCTCCGATCGTAAGCGACTGAACAATACAGATTTATTGATTTGGGTCGGCCCTGACATAGAACCCTATCTAGAGAAAGTAATCGATGCTTCTAAGGTTGAGCATTTAGCGATGCTTGATGAGCATGCAGAGCATGGTGAAGATGATCATAGAGATCCTGATCATGAAGAGGAGCATCATCACGATGAACACGAAGGCCATGAACATGAAGAGGAACATCACGATGCTCATGATGAGCATGAAGGTCATGATCATGCCGGTCTGCACCCTTGGCTAGATATCGAGACCGTTGAGCACTTTGCGGAAGAGCTGTCGGTTGAACTTCAGCACCACTTTCCTGCTAAAGCCTCACAAATCAAAGAGAACGAGACCGCTTTCTTAGCGTCACTGAAACAGTTCGAAAGCCAAGCAAAAGAGCAATTAGAGCCCGTTCACCAAAAGGGCTTTCTGGTTTTCCATGACGCCTACGATGGCTTTGTGAATCACTTTGATCTTAACCAGGTTGGCTACTTCACAGTCAGCCCCGAACTTAAGCCAGGTGCCAAACATTTAGCCGAACTTCGTGAGACGTTGGAGCATAGTGGCGTTTCATGTGTCTTTAAAGAGCCACAGTATCGACCTGCTTTGATCGACTCGATTACACGAGGATTTGAAGTTCATGTCGGTGAACTGGACCCGTTGGCCTCCGATGTTGCTCTCGCGCAAGGAGCATACGTCAACTTCATGCAGGGCTTGGTCGATGAGTTCACGGAGTGTTTAGCTAAACGCTGATTTAATCTGCATACCCTGAACCAAACGCTTTAAAAGGCATCTTCAAACCGAGCTCAGGAACCTGCTGACCAATCCATGCAGGAAAGGTATTACTGTTAGGGCCGGGAAAGAGAGTGTATTCGTTAGCCCAAGGGTAGCGTTTGGCTGCTTCGTCAATTTTAGGAATTAAGTGTTCTGCTTCAGCGCCGCGAATGTCCAAAATGAGCTCTGGTTTAGAGTTATACCAGTAGCGATCAGGGATATCCTGTTTGATTTGTAGGGCAGGTAATCCGCGTCCGGTGCGCCAACCGACAACGTCGTAAACGGTGTAGTGTTGTGCATTTTTCTGCTTGGTAGAGATCCATGTATGCACTGCAAAGTAGCCACGCACACCGAACAGATCTGCACCGTATACTTGGATAACTGCCTCAGGGTGCTCACTGGGTAGCGGTGCGATTTCAGCACTATCGCGTTTTGCGGTTCGCCAATCTTGGGTGCTACAACCGGCTAAAAAAGCGGCTATAAGAAGCGTCGCTAATGGTTTAACCATACTTTTTAATGAGGTTTGGTCGTGTTTGGTTTTTGCACTGCCCAAGGTTTTCCATTACAGGTTTTACGGTTTGGGCAGTTAGGTAGACAGCCGCGGCAGGGAAGTGGTGCATTGTTGCTCATAAAAATCTCCTTTCAGACATTTACGCCCAACAAAGCAAATCAGGTCATTCACTATCGACTGCGCAGTGTAAAATCTGTGATTCCCAGCCATCATCAAGACGCTTGGCAATCATCTCAATGCGACTCTCCTCACACGCATCGATTGCGAGCTCTTTTAGGGATCCATCCGCTAGGTTATAGCCAAATAGCCCCTCATTGGTGATAAACACCGCTTTCATTCGCTCAACCTCTAAGCCCGATAAGAAGAGATAGAGTTTGGAGCGATCAAACTGGTATCGCTGATCAAATCGCCACCCAACACTTAAGAACCCATCGCCTTGGTTTTCTGCTTTAAGAAAGCCAATTTCAGGGAGAGGCTGTTCGCTTGCCAGAACTGATTGGTGCGAATGGTGATGGTGTGCATGAGCAGCCTTAGCATGGGTGCTGCCAGACAGCAGGCTAGGGTCGAGCTGACCCTGTTCGGTAAACGCGAGTGGTTTGCTTGGGGAAAAATGCTCGTCTATATACTGTGATAGACGCTCTTTATCTCCCTCATCGTAAAGATCTTGTTTATTACCAATAACGACATCGGCAATCGCAATTTGCTGATTAAAGGTCTCATGCGTTGTATAGCGTTCATCTTTAAGCTGGCGCGCATCAACCAGTGTGATGATCTTTTGAATTGAAAGAACGTCCTGATAGTGCTCATTGGAGAGAACTTCTAGCACCTCTTTAGGGTGGCCCAAGCCAGTGGGTTCAATCAGAAGGCGATCGGGCTTAGCTTTTGCGAGCAACATGTTCAGAGCGATCTGCATCGGCAACCCTGCTGCACAACACATACAACCGCCAGGTACTTCCCTTATGAATATTCCCTGCTCTTCTGAGTATTGGCCTTGCATCAAGCTACCATCGATACCGATCTCGCCAAACTCATTAACCAAGATGGCCCAGCGTTCATTTTTTGGTTTGTTCTGCAGTAAGTGAACAATGGCAGAGGTTTTACCGGCTCCTAGAAACCCTGTAATGATATTGGTGGGGACAGCTTTAATCGTAGTGTTATCGTTTAGCATCGAATAAATCATCTATTGATGGTGTGACTGAGGATATTAATACCAAACCTATTGAATGTCTGTTGCGTAGAGAAGACAAACTTGGGAGATTAGAGATGTTTGGTTTATTTAAGAAAGATCCATTAAAGAAGTTAAAAAAAGAGTATGCAGAGCTAACAGAGCAGGCGATGCAGTTGCAGCGCAATGGGGATATTGCCGGCTACTCACAGCTAACCAGCAAAGCTGAGGCTACCTATAAAAAGATCCAAGAGTTAGAGAATCAATAACGCTTGGATTAGTGTCAGAGGTGGTTTAATTCTTCAGTTTTAAGCAGTGTTTCAAAAGCAGGCTTTGCGAATAGGAATCCTTGTTGGTAGTGAATTCCCAAACCCTCTAGTGTCTGTTTCTCTTCAACGGTTTCCACACCTTCCGCAATGATCTGAATACCGAGATCATCACACATCGTTTTCACCGACTTAATAATGGCAAAGCGTGTCTTTGAGTGGTCAATTTCATGGATTAGCTGGATATCGAGCTTGATCAGATCAGGCTTAAATTCCGTCAGCATATTTAAACCTGAGTACCCAGAACCAAAATCGTCCATAGCGGTCTTAAAGCCCTGCTCCTTATAGAACTCAATCGTTCGTTTTAGGTGAGCAATGTCGTCGACACGCTCAGTTTCGCTGAACTCAAATATCAATCTTTTGGGATCAATCGAATAGACTTTTGCCGCTTCAAGCGTGGTGCGAATACACAGCTCAGGCTTATAGATAGCCCTTGGCATGAAGTTGATACTGATCAGCGACTCATCGTCAAAACGCGACGCAATCTCAATGGCTTTAACTCGACAAGTTTGGTCAAAACGATAGAGGTTTTGTTTATTAACCTGTTCAAAGACTGATACTGCACCTTCGCCGTTAAGCCCCCTTGCCAGTGCCTCTTGGGCAAAAATAGTCTGATGGCGAAGATCAACAATGGGTTGGAAGGCCATAGTGAAATCAAAGCCCAACACTTCACCATTTAGGCACTGTTTACAGCCCAATTTTGAGTAGTCGATCGGTGTTATGACCTTGTCACTTAGCATCTTGAATACCAAATCTGAGATTAGATTCAGCATAGTTCAGTCTGTTAATGCCTTCAAATAAAAACCTTATTAACCACTAATTTGTTGATAGATAGTTCGTGTATCAACAACAGCCTTGTGCTTTGCGGCCATTAGATAAAGCCCTGCCATTTTACGATGTAAAAACAGCACATCGGCCGGTGGGGTATGCCACGCATCTGGGTCTTTACTAACACTCATACCAATCTCATGGATGCGTTTAGCAATATCACTCTGAGCAAAATGATAAGGCGTTGCTGATCTGAGGGGTTCTGCGGCAATGGTAAAGATATCGATAACCGCTGCTTTGTTTGCCACATCGGTACCATTTTTGAAAAACCCAAGCACCTCCAATGCCGCTTCAAGGCCTGCTCGGTTTTGATCAATGGCCTGGTCTATGGCCTGTTTGTAACGATCGACAAACTGAGGGTTAAATGACCTTACGGCACCAAAATCGAACAGAATCAATTTGCCGGTGTCTGGGCAAACATGAAAATTAGCCGGATTGGGGTCAGTCTGCATTAAGTTCATCTGCAGGAGTTCAGTAAAGAATAGTTCCAGCATCAGCCCCATGATGCGGCTGGCATCCTCTGGGTGATCTTTTAGCCACTCTTCAATGCCCACGCCCTCTACAAAGCTCATCGTCATGATGTTAGTTTCCGAAAGCTCAGCGAAGTAAGTTGGCATTATAAGATTTTTACTGATGCTAAAATTACTGATCTTGCCGGAAAAATCAGTCAAATGCCTTGATTCTGCGTAGTAATCAGCCTCTAAGTGAAGCTGGCGCCTTGCTTCATCAACCAATTCATCTATATCCAGCCCTTTGGGCAGTAAACCGCTTAGCCTGAGCAGTGAAATGACGTTATCTATGTCGCTGTCGATGCTCTGTGCCACACCGGGGTATTGGATTTTAATTGCTAATTCATTGTTATCCAGAGTTCGTGCTTTGTGGACCTGCCCAATAGAAGCGGCGGCAATGGGGTCGAACGAAAAATAGTTAAACTGATCCATCCAATCAGTGCCCCAGCTCGACTCAAGCGTATGTATGAGCTGAGTCTTAGGCATGATGACGCCTTGCGACTGTAGCCTAGCTAGGACAGCTGCCAGCTCAGGCGGGAGTAGGGTTCCAGCATCCATCGAGAGCAGTTGACCCAATTTCATCGCTGCGCCACGCATCCGAGCCAGTTTATCGGCAACATCACCCATATTTTTAGGTGTTAAAACCAGCTCATTCAAAGAGGGTGCTTCACCTTTTATCCAGCGTTTAGAGCCCTCTGTTAAGACGTTTCCAGCAAGTTTTGTAGCTAATCCGCCCATGCTTAATAGGCGTGATGCTCTGCTTTTGGGGACGGGGGAGGCAGTGGTTAAGGTTTTCTCATTCATGAAGTGGCGTACGTGAACGATAAACCTTCAGATCGAAACCTTTAATCAGGTTTGAGTAACGGTGGCCTAGAACGGCCACCAAGATGATTTAAGACGGTCGCGACAACCTTGCAGCTGACTGCCATACATTCGCGCATTGGCATCGACCTTTTTAGCAACACCAATTAACCAGGCTTTTTTATTGAAGGTCTGTTTCTTCCAGCCGCCGTGGCCTTCGTGATATGCAAGGTATTGGTTGTAGGCGTCCCATTTAGAGATACCCAAAGTGCGTTGTGAGATGCCGGCGTACCAACCCATAAAGTCGACAGCGTCGGCATAGTTCTCTCGGCTTGCCCAGAATCGGCCCGTTTTACTTTTGTACCAATCCCAAGTGGAGTCCTTTGCTTGTGCATACCCGTAAGCTGAAGAGATCCGCCACCACATTGGCACCCCTAAAAAGGTATCTCGTGGCGGTGCTGCATCGTGCTTAAAGCTCGACTCCTGGCGCATAATCGCCAACTGAACCTGCATCGGAAGCCCCCACTTCTCTTCCGCCGCCATCGACGCTTTGTACCAGTCAGGCTTCTCATTAAAAATGTAACAGGCGTTCTCAACATTGCGCGGAGGCGAGGTTGCGCAGCCAGCTAGCAACAGCACAGAAAACAGAGCAATAAAACGTGTCATAACAACTCTTAATTTAAACATTTGACTAGGAGAGGCTAGCACATCTTGGTTTTGCTAGCAGCGGTAATGCCGTGATGCGGCCTTTCTAATCTGTAAATGGGTGACTCATTGTTTTATAGGAATTTGCGACTACGCTTAAATTATTAGCAAATTGGAGATTGTTATGATCATTCGCACAGTTTTAGCCTCGCTTCTCTCTATCTCATTATTGTCAACATCCTCGCCGGCGACTGCAGAAAAAGGGAAAGAAAAGCCTGAACACCACCAAGAGAAAGCCAAGAAAAATAAAGCACACAAAACAGGTGCCGCCAAGCAGGAGGCTGTCGATCAGCTTGTTAAGGAGTTAGGGCTAAAAAATCGTGGCCAGCTTCATAGGTTATTGGGCGGATTAAACTCAACTGATATCACCACCATCACAGCCAGTGATATCCCGACAAGCAAACTCAAACAAAGAGTCATGGATGGTGATCAATCTGAAGAGACAGTTGATCAAATTCGAAAACTAAACAGGGCGGCCATTACCTTGCTGGGGAAAGAACCTGCAACGTCAGAAGAGATTGCTCAATCAATGGCTGACGTTCTTGAGTTGTTGAGTGATTAGTAGCTTGGCCAACAAGAGTACTGTTATCGCTCAGAAACAAAAAAGGCCTGCAACATCTGCAAGCCTTAAAGAATGGTGCCTCGAGGCGATTACGAACAGAGATCCTGTGAGGTCCTATATAGTATTAATAACAATAACTTATAGTAATTTTACGTCTTCTATTGTCCTGTAAGATTCATTGAAATACCGTATCAAAAACGGTATCGTTTACGGTATCAGACGGTACAGGACAACAAAAGTGAAGCGTGTTTTATCAGATGCAAAGGTCAAGAATCTAAAGCCCCAAGAGAAGGGCTATAAGGTCACTGACGGAGGTGGGTTGTATGTCTACGTTACCAAAACTGGAACAAAATCCTTCCGGTATGACGCGAAGATAGACGGTAGTCGAAAGACAATTACGTTTGGCACGTATCCTGCCATGTCACTCGCAGAAGCTAGAGAAGAGCATGAGAAGGCACATGCACTAGTTGCTAAGGGCATTAATCCAAAAGACGCTACACCAGAGAAGAATTGCTTCAGCTATTACTCGCATGAGCAAATGAAGACTCTAGATCTAAGAGGGTCTACATATACGAAGCGAATAGGTCGAATGGAGAAGTATCTCTTCCCTGTCTTAGATAAAAAAGATGCGACACAAATCACAGCACAGGATCTAAGCCAGCTTCTTAAACCCATAGCCGAATCTGGTAAGCGTGAAACAGCACAACGTTTAGCGATCTATTGCCGCCAGACATTTGATTACATGATCGGTCTACAGTTAATTGAAAACAATCCAGCTGATACCGTTAGACGCACGCTGCCGAAAGTTAAGGAAACGCGGAATTTTGCCCATTTAACCAAGGTGGAGGATTTGGCGTTATTCCTGAAGGCAATCGATACCCATGCAGGTGATTACGCAGTTAAGAAGGGACTGCAGTTTATGTCCCTGGTGTTTCTACGTCCCCACAACATCAGGTTCTTAAGATGGAAATATGTCGACTTTGCGAACAAGCTAATTACATTTCCACCAGAAGAGATGAAGACTGATCGAGAGCATAAGGTTCCATTGTCTAAGCAGGCGGTTAGTATCCTAAAGGACATGAAAAAACTAACAGGTAAGTTCGAGTATGTGTTCATGAGCTCTGTAAGCATCAACTCTAATAAACAACCTATGACTGAGAACACCCTTAACGTAGCGATCACTAGGTTGATCAACCCTAATATTGGCGAGCAGTTTGGAAGAGGTTTCATTACTTCGCATGGCATAAGGCATACCGCCAGCACACAACTCAACGAGCTAGGTTACAATCCCGATGTAATTGAAATGCAGCTAGCTCATGCTCCTAAGGATCGGATCAGGGCTGTTTATAACAAAGCAGAGTACATGCCTGAGCGAACTAATATGATGCAAGAGTGGGCAGACTATTTGGATGAACTTAAAAATGCAGCTTGATGATTTAACTCCACTCGCAGTCTACTGTGAAAAAGAAAAGCTAACCTACCGCCAAGTTCTAGCAAAAGCTTTAGCTGGCAAAGCTGAAATCTACTACGTATTTGATCGCTGGGCTGAAGTCACTTACGTACTCGAAGAGGACTTCATCAACGGCACTGTAACTGATAAAAACTTCCGCGAGGCACCTAGCTGTATTGAGTATGCGTACAACATTTGTGACTTCATTCTACTTACCGATGGTTATCTGAAAGGCTTATGGAAAGCCGAAAATGACGGCAATAACAGACTCTACTTTGAAGAACTTTTTGATCTAGGCACCCCTGATGGTTATGTACTAGCTTGCTTAAATCGTGAAGCCGATGATGAGGCCATCACTGACAATCTATTTATCAACCCAAATCCAGCTACATCCATTGCTAAAGATCTGGTTTCAGAAAACACCCTAGCAAAACCATCTACAACTGCTCTAAAAGTGATTGGCTTGTTGATGCATCACCTAGCCAAGAGCCCCAAATACGCTTCAGGCACAACCCCCAATAAGAGCCAAATTAAAGAGCTGTTATTAGAACTAGCTGTGGAGCTGGACGTAAATAATTACGGCCTTAGCAAAGTAGATGAACGCCTTCTTGCGGATGCAATGAAGTATCTGGAGACTCAGAAGAACTAATTAGGAATTTCCCCACCTGGGGAATCCTCTTACCCCACCTGTGAGGGAGCAAAACCTCTAAAAATTTGTAATGCACCTACGCCGAACGAACGGCGCAACTTAAAAAGGAAAAGGTGCATATCATGCCTAAACTACTAAAGCTCAAAGACGTAATCGCCGCTACCGGCCTTTCACGTTCATACATCTACGCTCTTGCTCAGCAAGGTGCATTCCCAAAACCAATCAAACTTAGCGAACGCTCAAGCGCATGGGTTCAATCTGAACTAGAAGAGTGGATTGATAGCCGCATCGCCCTTCGTGATCAGGAGGTAGCGTAATGACTAGTTTTAACACCACACCATACAACTTCATCAAACTTGATGAGCTTTATTGCCAACCATTGGAGATCGATTGGATTATTGAAGACATCATGCCAAGCAATTCTGTAGGGATGATTTACGGCCCCTCAGGTTCTGGAAAGTCACACGTCATTCTCAGCATGGCCGCTATGATCGCCAATGGTCGTGACTGGTTCGATAAGGAGACTGAGCAGGGAAATGTGTTAGTCATGGCTGGTGAGGGCTTACCAGGCCTCTCTCGCCGCCTATTAGCTATCGAGAAGGAGCATAACCTAGCTATCGATCAGCAAAAGCTGCATGTCTCAAGCAGGGCCATAGGCTTAGACACTGATAACGGTTATAAACAGGTACTGCAGGCGATTGAGGAGCTAGAGACGCCACCCAAAGTCATCTTTATTGATACCTTATCGCGCCATCTGATGGAGAGTGGTGAGAACAGCAATGACGATATGGCTAGATTCATTAACAAGTTAGAAGATATCCGACTCATGTATGGCTGTACTATTATTTTGGTCCACCACACAGGCAAGTCTACTAACCAAGGCGCCAGGGGAGCATCTGCTCTAAAAGCAAACGTGGACTTCAGTTTTGAAGTTTCTGGCCAAAACAAAAAGTGCCGGTTCTCTTGCGACAAGATGAAAGACGCTGATGATGCGATCCCATCTAAATACTTCGAGATCAAGGCAGTCGATCTAGGTCTAATTAGCAGCAAAGGTAAACCAATTACTGGAGCCTGCGTTGTTGGTTCAACAACGCCTATTAGCCTCAAAATTATCAAGCAAAGCAAAGAAGATATAGCTCTAGCTTGCTTCACTACAGATAAGAAAGAGTGGCAACGCGCTTATGTTCAGACTTGCACTGACCCAATTAGCGACGAATCAAAGGGCAAGCAGTATCGTGAAGCTCGCAAAAACCTAATATCTGATGGCAAGGTTTTAGAAAACGAAGATGGTAGCTACTCACTTACTGAAGCAGCCTAAAAGAAAAACGGACGGATGGATATTCCTTAAGGAATATCCGTCCATCCGTTTTTATGATTAACCATATAGAGATGTTGAACAGGCTCAATTCGAAGATTGTGCTTGTGAAGGTATCAAGCAAGCGAAGCGCGGTAGCTAGGTGTGATCCACTCTCTAGTTCACAGATTCCTGCCACTCTTAAAACACAGCCATTTGATATGTGTACAGGGGGGTATCTCTAGTGAATATATTTTTTCTATAAGTAATATCTCCAGAATCAACGCGAGCATTTTTTCATATAGCCGGTTCTGGGCAGTACTGAAGGAGATCTAGGGGAATACTGTGAGGGCAGTTAAATTTTAAAAGTGTAAACGCGCAATTGCGCACTTTTAACGTTTTTGTTTTACGATAAAACCAATTCAGACTTGCGGCCAGATGATCTAGAAGACTTCATGCAAACACTTATTGAAACACCCAACCTAGGTTCGGTAACAATTTCAAAAATGGTAATCAATTTCTTCATTAAGCAGAGAGATGATGGAGACGTTTTAGCAGCTACTAATGAAGTGACCGAGATACTGCAAAGCCAAGAGATAGATCAGTTAGTAACACCAATACCCTCACCAGGTCTCGAGTTCTGGGTACATCGATCAAGCTCACTGGTGTTTACTGCACTGCCTAAGGATGGATACAGACTAGTTTCCATGGTCCTCAAAGGGGATATGTCTGACTTTGTATTCGATACAGAATAGAGCTCTGTTATCTGTACGCTCATGTACGTCAAAACATGTTCTGTGTAGAAGCTTGTATGTAAAGGTTGGGGGATGGGTACGCGAGAGCTAGGTGTATGGTCGTGTACGCAAATCAGAAGGGCTAGTTTTGGTGTATGTACCAGCAACAATGAGGGGCTATTACCGGCACTTAGGCGTCATTTGCAACGGAACGCCAGATGGCGGTTAAGCGCACATTTCAGCCGTTACAGGTTTGTGATGATTTCTCTATAGCAGACGGAAGGCATCCAAACCGTAGATCTGCCGGAGTCGGCACAAAGCAGACGTCCAACCTTCATAAACCTCAACAGTTTTTTGAGTCAAGGCCCTTGACCTGTGAGTTAGACACAGGCTTATAGTCAAAATATAAACACTCTGATTAGTTTTAGACGAATCGATAAAGGAGATGATTATGTTTTATCGACAACTTACTTTTCTAGTTTCATTTGCGACTGCCAGTAGGAACTTATATGCAGACGGTCTTAATGGATTAAATCAATTCGATCATTCGATGATAGGGAGTATGGGGATGTTTGGCTGGTTTGGAATGTTGCTATTTTGGGGAGTCCTATTTTTTGTTGCTGTTTTGATTGTTCGATCGCTTCTACCTGGTAATTCTAAGCAAAAAAACAGCTCTGCAATGGAACTTCTAAATGAGCGATTTGCCCGAGGTGAAATTGATGAAGAGGAGTTCGCTAAGCGCAAACTCTTACTAAGTGACTCAGAGTCTCAGTAAGGGAGGCAACATGGATACACACAATACCGGGATAAATGAAGCGTTTCTTGTAAAACGAAATCTAAAGCTGACTGGGCTAACGGAACAGAAAATAGAGGTATTTACTCCAGAAATCCGAGTGATTAGAGGAATCGATACCGTCGAGTTTGACGCAACACGAGAGAGGATAAGAGTGTCATATGATGCATCCGTTACAAGTATAGATTCAATCCTAAAGATTCTTAAACAATACAGCGTCGAACCTAACAATGGCTGGTGGAACCAATTAAAACTGGGCTGGGATCGACAAATCGATCAGAACGTCAGCGACAACGCAAAGCACGTCCCTCATTGCTGTAGTAAGCCCCCACCAGGACATTAACCGAGATATAAAAAGGAGTCTTCCATGCAGGTAAATGAAGTTGCAAAGCTACTCTCTATCACGCCCGATACAGTTAGGTTTTACACGCGCTCCGGTCTCCTGAAACCTCAGATCAATCCAGACAATGGGTACAAACACTACAGCTCATCAGACATCAACCGGCTCAAGTTTATCCTGGCCGCGCGCAGTCTTGGATTCAGCATCGATGATGTTAGAGAGATATTCGCGCGGACCGATCATCAGCATTCGGCCTGTGGTTTGGTTAGGGACATTATCAACCAGCGCCTAGAAGAGACTGAAGCGAGGTTTCGTGACATGGTCGCGCTAAGAAACCGCATGATTGCAGCTTCTAAAACCTGGAACGAGATGGAAGACCAATCTCCGACCAACGAGTCGATTTGCCACCTCATTGAAACCTTTGCAGAGGATGAAGCTAATGAACAGCACTAAGGTCGCGAAACATCCAATTATTCTGAATATTCAAGGTGCCAGTTGCGCCGGATGCGTCGCCAAAATCGAAAAATCTTTGAAAGCGGTACCCGGGGTAACTTCGGCTGAGATGAACTTTGCTGACCGCACCGCGACTATCGAAGGCGACGTAGCATCCGACACGCTGATAGATGCGGTTACTCAGACAGGGTACGGTGCAAAAGAGTCTGAAAACGAGTCGGAGGCTGACAGCCTGGCGGAGAAAGAAGCCGCTGACGCGCAGTACTACCGCCAACTGATGCGCAACGTCCTGGTCTCCTTGAGCATCGGTGTGCCGCTAATGATCTACGGGCTGTTTATTGGTGAAATGTCTGTCACCACCGGCACGGAGAGACTCGTTTGGGGCATTATCGGCCTGGTTACTCTGGCAACAATGGTGCTCGCCGGTCGTGGTTTCTATATCGGCGCCTGGAAGGCGTTTCGTACCCACTCAGCCAATATGGATACATTGATCGCACTCGGAACAGGAGCCGCCTGGCTGTACTCCTTTGCTGTAGTGACTGCACCCTCGCTTTTCCCAGAAATGGCACGGCACATCTACTTTGAAGCGACAACGATGATCATTGGTCTGATCAATCTGGGTCTGGCACTGGAAGTGAAAGCGCGGGGACGCACCTCGGAAGCGATAAAGCGGTTGATCGGCCTGCAACCCAAAACAGCCCGAGTCCTCCGTGGTAATGAAGAGGTTGATATCCCTATCGATGATGTTGTTATGGGCGACAAGCTACGCGTTCGCCCAGGCGAAAAGATTGCCGTAGATGGCCGCGTTGTCGAGGGGCACTCCTCCATTGATGAATCGATGCTGACTGGTGAGCCTATTCCCGTCGTCAAAGAGGTTGGTGATGAGATCATAGCCGGCACACTAAATAAAAGCGGTTCGCTGCTCTTTGAAGCGACGCGTGTGGGCAAGAACACCGCGCTGTCGCAGATTATCGCTTCAGTTAGAAAAGCGCAGAACTCCAAACCGCCGATTGGACGCCTTGCCGATAAGATCAGCGAGTACTTTGTACCCGCGATTATGATCATCGCCATCGTCAGCGCGCTGATCTGGGCCAACTTTGGACCCGAACCCACCATTGCCTTCGCGATTATCTCAGCGACAACCGTACTGATTATCGCCTGTCCCTGTGCGCTTGGGCTGGCAACACCGATGTCCGTCATGGTTGGGATGGGTAAAGCGGCTGAGGCGGGTGTACTGATCCGCAACGGGGAAGCGCTGCAAACCGCCTCTCAGATCACGGCGATGGTCCTTGATAAAACCGGCACTATCACTGAAGGAAAGCCAGCTGTGACCGATATTTTACCGTTAACGGACCTCGACAAAGCAGATCTGTTAGCGCTGGTCGCCAGCCTTGAGACTGGTTCAGAGCATCCACTGGCAGAAGCGATTGTCGAAGCAGCAAAAGCGCAAAGCCTGAGCCTGGAGAAAGTCACAGATTTTCACGCGCACTCCGGTCAGGGCGTCTCTGGCAAAGTCAGTGGGAAAACGGTGTTACTGGGTAACGCATCATTTATGAAGCATAACGAGATCGACGTCAGTGCTCAGGTCGATGAAGCCCAGCGCCTGGCCAGTCAGGCGAAAACGCCGATGTTTATTGCAATCGACAATCAGTTCGCGGGAATTGTTGCCGTCGCTGATCCTATCAAAGCTGATTCCAAACTGGCCATTCAGCGCCTGCAAGCTCAGGGCATGAGGGTCATTATGCTAACCGGTGATAACAGTGCAACGGCTAAAGCCGTAGCCGCCCAGGTGGGTATCGATGAATATCATGCCGAAGTGATGCCTGAGGATAAGCTTGCCCATATCGAAGCACTGCAAATGGCGGGTGAGATTGTCGGCATGACGGGGGATGGTATTAACGATGCACCGGCGCTTGCTAAGGCTAACGTGGGCTTTGCGATCGGCACCGGTACGGATATTGCGATCGAGAGCGCGGATATCACCCTAATGCGCGGTTCACTTCACGGACTGGCCGATGCCGTTGCAGTCAGCAAGGCGACCTTGCAGAACATTAAACAGAATCTGGTGGGCGCATTTATCTACAACGTTGCGGGCATACCGATCGCTGCGGGCCTGCTGTACCCAATCTTTGGCGTACTACTCAGTCCAATTATAGCCGGTGGCGCGATGGCCTTTTCGTCTCTAACGGTCGTCACCAATGCCAATCGATTGCGCCTGTTTAAAGCGCAGCAGCATTAATTTTTAGGCGCTAAAGCGCTGGGGAGGAGTAACCGATGATACTCATTAACATAGCAGGCCTAGTACTAATCGGGCTGATTATTTGGTGGTTCTGGCTCTACAAGCCTGTCGCCTCGGTTGCGTCAGAGAAGCAGACCATAAAAGTCGCTGACGGTGTGTATACACCCGCACATATCAAGATACCGGCAGGCAAACCTGTAACGCTCAATTTTTTGCGCGAAGATAAAGCGCCCTGCTCTGAAATGCTGCTGGTACCAGACCTCGCCATTAGCGAATCGCTACCGATAAACAAGGTAAAAGCGATCCATATTCCGGCGAGCCCTGCGGGTAACTACGCGTTTCATTGTCAGATGCAGATGTACCGCGGGGATATCACGGTTGAATAGTCTGATAGGTCAAGGAGGTAATGATGAATAAGAAGTTCTGCTGCATGGGGCTGAGCATAAATAAATGGCTACTCATCACGATCGCGGCGATCGGTGGCTACTATTTGTTTAGCGAACATCAAACACACCTGATTGAGTATTTACCCTTTCTAATTTTTTTACTCTGCCCGCTAATGCATCTGTTTATGCATCGCGGACACAACCACTCTCATAAGAGTTCGGTTGACAACCAAGATAGCAAAACGTTTTAAATTTTAAGTAACTACCTTAGAGGAAAATTATCATGAGAAAACTAATCACCATTCCAGCGTTCGTCTTCGCAGTTTCAGCCACTTCATTAACATTCGCCAATGAGGATCATCACAAGGGGAGTGAAGCCAATCCAGCCTCGATGGATCAATCAAGCGAAATGATGGATCCGGAACACTGCGACGAAATGATGACTCAAATGGAGAAGATGCATGAAATGATGGCTCAACATATCGATATGATGAAACAAAATATGGATATGATGCGAGAGTCAGGTATGGGTAATAATATGCGTGCTAACGGCATGAAGCTTGACGAAGAGATGATGAATATTGAAGAGATGCCAGCTGGTGGCAAAGATACAATGATGAATCACAGTAAGTAACCTCTACTTCTTGGGCTCTGAGGTTGTTGTTTCAGATAATCAGAGCCCCTATAAATACACTTATAAGCACTAAAGAAGTCAGTAAAGATGCTATCTGGTGAATTATGAACAATGGAACAAAAATTGGGCTAGCAGCCGTTGTAGTGGTGTTAGGAACCACCGCTGCATTCCTTCTGACGAACAGTGCTCAGGGCAAAATTCCTTACACTGATGCTAAGGCGGTGAGTGCTGGGAAAACGATTTATCAAAACGAGTGTGCTAGTTGCCACGGTGTCGATCTGAAGGGAGAGCCTGATTGGCAGAAGCGTGACGATAACGGCTATCTTCCAGCGCCGCCGCACGACGAAACGGGACACACCTGGCATCACGATGATGCGCTTCTGTTCCAGTTAACCAAAGAGGGTGTGCAGTCGATCGCCGGCGCGGATTATAAGTCAAAGATGCCGGCTTTCGCCGGTAAGCTGACCGATGAGCAGATTTGGGAAGTTTTGGCGTACATCAAAGCCCAGTGGCCTCAGGAGATAGCACAACGGCACACCGAGATTTTCAAAGATAAATGATCGTCTGGGCTATCACGGACGCATCAGTTAAGCGGTCCCACTAAAGTGGTTAAAACAGTTGTTATTGCAAAGATTGATGCTCCGATAATCTTCTCCAAAAATGTAATCCCCCCATTTTTAACGGGAGGTTTCAGTAGAGCTTAGGCTGCTTTTAACAGCCATCGTGGTGGTACACCGCCAATAGCGGTATTTGGTCTTTCATTGTTGTACTTCCAAAGCCACTGTGTGGCAAGTAACTGTGAATGCTCAACAGACTCAAATTGATGCAGATCGAGCCATTCATGTCTCGCCGTTCGATTGAAACGCTCAATGTATGCATTCTGAGTTGGCTTACCAGGCTGGATATACAGCATCGTTATTTGGTTCTCTGTAGCCCAGTTAATCAGAGGTCCAGAAAGTAGTTCCGGACCGTTGTCGCATCGTATGGCTGCTGGCTTACCTCGCCATTCAATGACCTGTTCCAGTGACCGAATCACACGAGCGCTTGGCAGCGACAAATCTACATCGATCGCAAGCCCCTCTCGATTGTAGTCATCCAGGACATTGAAGGTGCGCAGCTTTCGTCCATCCATCAACGTGTCACTCATGAAGTCTACTGACCAGACTTGGTTCGGTGCTGTCGGGACGCTGAGAGGCTCAGGTCGATCACGATGTAAACGCAGACGCGGCTTTATACGCAGATTGAGCTCAAGCTCTCTGTATATCCGGTAAACGCGCTTGTGGTTCCATGTGTAGCCCTTCACGTTACGTAGATAGAGGTAGCAGAGTCCAAAGCCCCATCGCTTATTGGCCTCCGTCAGCCTCAAGAGCCAATCAGCGACTAGAGCATTCTCGGTCGACAGTTTGCTTTGATATCGATAACAGGTCTCACTGATACCCATACACCGACAGGCGATCCTTATGGAGACACCATGCCTCTCTACAGCCGCCTTGGCCATCTCTCGCCGTTGAGATGGCTTTACAGCTTTCCCTCAAGGGCTTCCTTGCGGATCTCAGCGATGATGCGCTCCTCTGCGTACATTTTCTTGAGACGCACGTTCTCCGCTTCTAGTTCTTTGAGGCGCTTCATCATCGAAGCATCCATACCGCCGTACTTCGCACGCCACTGATAGATAGCGGCTGTACTGACGTTGTGTTCGCGAGCAAGTTCCGGGATTGATACGCCGGCTTCATGCTGCTTCAAAATCGCCATGATCTGGCTTTCGGTAAAACGTGACTTCTTCATAGATCGCTCCTGATTCTCTGATCATAAAACGCTCTACTTAAAACCCCAATTATTTTTCGGGGGAATTACAGTCCCACTAAAGTGGTTAAAACAGTTGTTATTGCAAAGATTGATGCTCCGATAATCTTCTCCAAAAAGATAGAACGCTTCAATACACCCGCATCCTGAGTGTGTTGAAGCCGGGGTACCAAGACCAGTTTATGAATCGCGGCCAGCGATAAGATGACCGCCACCAGAGCGACTTTAACCAGAAGTAAAATGCCATAATCGCTGGTAAATAGATTCGCCCAGCCAGTCAGCTGGTAGCTCATGTATACGCCACCGGCAAGCAGCAATAGCACAGCCGTTACTGCTAGCTGACCGAAACGATCAAGTAACCGGTACGCTTCGCTAAATTCCAGGCGATGACAGGCCAACCATAGCGGATAGAGCGAGCCCATCCACCAGGCCGTTAAAACGACATGCACCGCCAGGACAAGCTGAAAAACCAGATGTTGTTCAACTGCATGCCCTGCCTCACTGAAGGAAAGCGCCATAAGCACCATACCGGCCAGCACAAAGAGCCCTTCAATCAATCCAAGCTCAATACGTTGCTCACGGTTCCCGCTGCGAACTAATGCTAGAAACAGAAGACCTGCAAGAATCATTAGCAAACCGATGCTTCTTAGAAACAGTGCTTCACCCAGCGGCGACTCCCACATAAATCCGATCATATCGGGATCGAACATCCCGCTTAAGCCTTCGTCATAGGCCTCGCCCACCCGGACCAGAAAATGCAGAATCGCAGCACTGACCGCTAACAGCGTCGCTATCAGGGAATAGCGCATCAGCACCGGTCTGAGCACAATCTGTTGCTGCATCATCCACAGACTGGCTGAACCACCAATCGCGGCCGCAGCGCCGAGATAAAGTAACCAGCGCGTACCAAAAACAAGACCGTCCCAAACAATCAATTCCATACGTTAACTCCCTTTACTAGCTTTCTTATGGCTACCCTACTTTGTAGAGTTACTCCTGCTTAAATCCAAAATCTCCCTTCATCATATGCCCATCCTCACCCATGGCCTTCCATTGAACGGTATAACTACCGGGTTGTAGTGCTTGAAACATCGACTCAAAGTGAGTCCCTGCTTCCGTCGAACGCGCAAAGTTAACCGGTACGGAGTTCTCATTTGAGTCGAGTACTTTGATACTGATCAGCTTCGTAGGATTCTTGAAGGTCAGCTCTACACGATCTGTCGGCGCCGACATTGACGCGCCATTGGCCGGAAAGGTTTCATGCATAACGCCATGCGCGAATAGGTTGGTAGACAGCACCATAGCTGAGCTTAAAAGCAATAATTTCAATCGTTTCATCTCTGTTCTCCTGATTTAGTTTGGATGTACCCGCCAATTACATATTGTGTGCCCGACGCTCCACGCCATTTTGTGTCTGAACCTCGCGAATAAATTCGATCACGGCCATGGTTTCTGCAAATCCAATTTTCTCCTGAGCAGGCATATCTCCGTATGGCCAATGATGCGCTCGGACGCCGTGCTTGATTGCATTCACTATCGCCTGATTGGAGTGGTGTCCGGGATTATAGATATCATGAATGAGTGGCGGTCCCTTCTGTGAGCCTGAACCGTTCTCCCCGTGACAGGCTGCACAGGTACCGTTAAAGACTTTCTGCCCAAATTCAGCACGGCCCGAAAGTTCCCCGACGGTCACGTTAACATGCCCGTCGCGATGGTCCGCATTGGCCATCGCGCTCACGCCTAATGCGGCGGTGAAAAAAAGATTCTTGAATAGCTGTTTAGTGTTCATGTTAATTTTTCTCTTATTTATTTCCTAAGTTGTTGTATGAAATTATCCGACGGTGCCTAAAACCGGGAACGCATCCATCACCCAAACCGCAAAGAGCGTCAACCGCCCGGTAACCATGGCAATCCCCATAATCACCATTGTGATACCGGCACCAACGTAAAGATGACGACTGAATCGCGCTAAGCGAGCCATCCTCTTTTTAAAGGTACCCATAAACATCGCAACCAGCAGAAACGGTATAGCGAGCCCAAGCGCATAAAATGTCAGAAGAATCACAGCACCCTGAGGATCAGCATTTAAAGAACTCAGGGTGAGAATAACTGCCAATATTGGACCAATGCATGGAGTCCAACCCAACGCAAACGAGATTCCCAATATAAAGGCTGTCGTTGGGTTTGCTGAGCGGATCACAGGATGCAGTCGAATATCACGGTACAACCAGCTCAGCTTTAGAACTCCTGTCATGAAAAGCCCAAATACGATAACCAAACTACCTCCGACGAGGTTGGCCTCGTATCGATACTCGGTAAGCATCTGTCCCAGAAAACTGGTACTGGCACCTAAGGATACAAATACGATAGAGAAGCCCATCACAAAAAACAGGCTAAGCACCATATGAGGCCAGTGGTGCTCGGAGTGGCTTTTGTCGCCAGAACCTGCAACAAATGAGAGGTAGCCGGGCACGAGCGGCAGCGTACAGGGTGATAGGAAGGATATAATTCCGCCGGTAAAGGCGGCCAGCACGCCTAATTGGGTGAGGTTTTCCATTACATCTCCCTCAACCAATCACTTTGATCCAGCTAACCATGCCCGCCGCCTGATGCTCTATCATGTGACAATGAAGCAGCCAGCTACCGGGCTTACCCGCAACAAAGCGAATTCGGGCTGATTCACCGCTATCCATCAGCAGCGTGTCATGCCACAAATCGGGGTTGTATCGCGCCAGATCAGCTTTGAAATGGTGTCCATGCAGATGCATGCCATGTGCCCAACCGGTGTTGTTGATAATCTCTATCTCAACCAGTTCACCCGAGCGCGCCTCAAGTAAGGGTTCAAGCGGTCGGTTTGCCACACCGTTGAACGCCCAGATCTGCTTGTGCTGGATCAACTCCTGCATACTCATCTGCTCCCCGTTATAGACAGCCTGAGTCATTGAGCCCATGGCTCCGCCAGTCATGTCGAGCACCACCTTGTGATCCGGCATTTGATCGGGTGATATCTCGTCTATAGGGTTAGCCGGTAAGCGGTTGGGAGACTGCACTCGCTTCGATTCATGCAAACCCTCTACCTGAAGATAGGCCATCTCGATGGGAGCTCTATCCGTGGGCATCGTCACGGATAGCTGGCCTTCTGCATCTCTGGGAATATCCAAGATAAGATCGTATCGCTCGGCCGGTGCCATCACCAACGTTTGTGTAACTTGCATCAAGTTAGCAAGCGGCTGACCGTCTTTGGCTAGGATCCAAGCAGGAACTTCCGGCAGATCGACAGCAAAGATGCGCGCATTTGCGGTGTTCAGTAGCCGTAAACGCACGCGTGATCCTGCTTTTACGGTAAAGCTTGGCTGTACCTCTTTATTGATCGTCAGAAAGTTGCCTAGCCGACCACCGTGCGCCCACTCATGAAGACTCCCAAGACTCTCCGTATCCAGTTGCCCTTCATTGTTCAAGCGCCAGTCATCGATAACCATTAGGATATCCTGATCGGTATCTGAGGCCATCTTCTCTTCTACGACTACGGGAAGGTATAGCCCCCGAGCCAACTGTTCGTACGTTTTGTGATGCGAATGCGCCCAGAAGGTTCCGGCATCTTCGGGCGTAAAGCGATAGGTAAACGTGCCGCCGGGTGGAATCGGCTCCTGGGTCAAACCACTCACACCATCCATTGCGTTTTCAATTCGTAATCCGTGCCAATGAAGAGTGGTGGGCTCGGGGAGTTGATTGACCACCTCAATCTCCACCGGTTCCCCTTGTGTGATGGTTAATTGGGTATCGCTTAGCCCCCAGAGATCAACAGGCATCTCTGATTCAGGAATCCAATTCCGCTGCTCGGGCCTTAACTCCAACCGAAAACGACGCACCTCTGTGACTGACTGAAGCACAGCCAGAACGGGCTGAGCGAATACGCTCATGGCCGCTAGGCGCACAAAGTCTCTGCGGTTCAGCTTCATCAGCGAGCCTCTTTCATCTGAGCAAGTATTTGTTCCAGTTTTTGCAGAGGCTGTGCGCCACTGACTGGAATCACATTACCGTTACGATTATCCCGCAAGAAATTACCCGGCGTTCCGCTCACGCCTGACACCACGCCGTTCTGGTAGTCTGCCTCGACTTTGTCTGTGAATCGTCTTTCGGTTATACAAGCGATAAAAGCGCCACGATCCAGCCCGATCTCTTCAGCAAGTGGAACCAGGTTCTCTACAGGGAAACCTTTCCCGTTGGAGGTCGTTCGTTCATAGATAAGGTCTGAAAACTGCCAAAACGCATCAGATCCGCCCACCGCAGCCGCACATTCAGACGCTTCAGCCTGAGCTTGGGCACCCGGGTTATGGAAATCGAGCGGGAAGTGTCGATACACCCAGTTTACGTCTGGATGTTTCTCGATAAACTCGATCGCAGTAGTATGAAATCGTTTACAGAAAGGACACTCGTAATCGGAGTACTCAATCAGCGTAAAGTCCGCATCCTCACGTCCGCGAATGTGATCCCTAGCAGGATCTACAGCTGCTAGATTCTTGGCTGCTTGCTCCAACGCCTGACGTTCTCGATCTGCTCTCGCCTCATTCTGTTTAGCAATGTAGCGATTGATTGATGCTTCAACCACTCTGTCAAAGTCATCGCTATTTAGATACTCGCTGATGCGCTGATCAACTATACGTTCGATTTCATCGCTGTTATCGATTGCGTATACGGGGGTAATCGCTACAGATAAAACCACCAAGCTATATAGCACGGGCTTTAAAAAACGGTTCATCAATATTCTCCGAATAATAGAAAAGCGCCGACACACGTCGACAGTTACTACTTAGAAATATATAAATTTCGGAGTTATGAGCGCGGCGGAGGGACAGTTATCAAATAATGCCCGGAGAGTGTCGAGGGCACTGAAGTTAGGAAGGACGGCACATCAGCTAAGCTGATGCGCGAATCAACGGGAAGTAGAGTTGTAGCAATCAGGCTGGTGCAGACGGAGGAGCACCTAGGTGATTGTTGATTACAACAGCCATGCTGCCCAGCGTGCTGACTCATATGAAGAGATGACGACATCATCTCAGTCATTTCTACACTAGACACATCAGCTGTGCTCAGTGAGCCAAATCCCAACAGCAAAAATGACAACAATGTAGAAATAAGCAGCTTCATCACTCTAGTAAATACGTATACATCTGAATAAAACAGTTCTTTTTGATTATAAAGCTATAAATCTGACTGAAAACTGAACTGCTGAACTTATGAGATACCAAAGGGTTCAACTTGTCTTATTTATCCATAAAAACGTCTGCTTAACCGATACATTAGATAATGCTAACGGTCCAAGTAGGGCCAAAACTAGCCGGCCAGCAAAAGACACGATATGGCTAAGAAGGGTCGTGAGCCGCCTCCCAACAGTCAGCTGAATACTACAATCTCTTGGCTGCCGTTAAGGTAACTAGGAGCCTCTTTAAGCCGACTATTATTGATTGAAGGATTTATTGCTCTAACAAGCATATTCTGCGGTAGAGGAGCTTTCAGGAGCTCTCGCAGATCTTTTAAATCAGCCCTCTCTTCTAACCAAGTATTTGCTTGGTTTGAATCCAGAAGGGCAGGGCGTGTCGAAGTCCTCAGAAGTCCAGTAAAGCCCTCTAAAAACCAATCACAAAAACGGTATTATTTACGGTATCAGAAACAAAAAAGCCACGTAATCATTTGATTTACATGGCTTAATTGAAATGAGATGGTGCCTCGAGGCGGAATCGAACCACCGACACGAGGATTTTCAATAATCACATGGAAGTATAAATTCCATTAAATTCAATATGTTACTGGGGCGTCCGTTGCGTGACTTGCATAACAGAGCATAACGAATCAGGACTTATTTACGCAAAAGTCCGATACCTTGCCTTAAAGCAATTCCGGTAGGCTCCACGATAAATCAGAGTCGCCAGGTGCAACTACGTAGAGTTCTGTTATCCGAGAATCAAATATAAACTCGCTGTTGCCGTTTTCATCTACAATGCGTGCGTCCGGTGCATCAGTCAGTCCGACGATGATCCTTAGTGAAGATATAACATCGCTTATCGTAATATCACCATTGCCGTCATTATCTGCCGCTGCTTTCTCGAACCCAGATAGCTCAGTTAAGCCGACTATGTGGCGTAGCTGAGAAATTACGTCACTAATGGTAACGGCCGAGTCCGTAGAGATTTGAACACTCCCAGTTACTTTTTGATCTATTGCCCGGAGCTCTGTCAGATCAGAAATGTACTGTGCACCATCGGCCGCATTTATAACTGCAGAACCTTGGGTGAGTAGTTGCTGATTCGTTGTAAAAATTGGAATGGTATCCGGGACAACGTTAATACTAATGATTTGAGTAGCGGTATAACCCGCGTCATCGGTAATGGTCACTACAAAGCTATCGTTACCGTTGAAGTTCGCAGTTGGGGTATAGCTCCAAGCGCCTGATATTGAATCAATTGAAGCGGTGCCGTTTGACGGGTTCGCATGTAATGAAAAGTAACTGCCATCGGTCAGCCCGTCTTCGTCTGTGACAGAGAGAATACCTGTAATCGCATGAGTCCCCTCAGTACCAGATCCACTCGTACCCGAAATTACTTGTGTAGGATCATCCACGTTAGCAATGGCCGAACTCGCAGCGCTGGTAAAGGTGGTCTCACCGCCTAATGCATCGGTGGTGGTGGCCACAACGCGCAGATACTTGCCGACCTGGCTCTGATCCGAGGCGATGGTGTAGGTCGCGTCAATCTCATCCGTTAGGTCCGTCCATACGCTACTGCCATCATCCGAAATCTGCCACTGGTAGGTCGTAGATGTAATCGTACCGTCTACATCGACAAGGTTGGTGAAAG
>NZ_WBYI01000014.1:0-21161 GCF_013282965.1 Marinobacterium sp. xm-a-152
AAAAACATTACGCTAAATGAATTCACATATAGGTTGCTTGTCTTGTTAAGCTTTTGTGCTCAACCTCAACAAGCGCCCACACGCATTACCTGATTAATTGTTAAAGAGCGTGCCACCGATCTCTTGGTGGCTGCTTGAGTACTCGTCTCAAGCGAGGTGCGTATATTACCGACACCCGATTTTTATTCAACCCCTTTTTTGTAAAAAAACACACTTTTTTGAACATTTATTTTTACTGGGTTTGCAGTAATGAAAAACGCACCTTTAATAAGGTGCGTTTTTTGTAGGAGTGGGAGAAAGATTAGCGCTTACGCTTTTTATCTTTCGCTCGCTTCTTCATCTCTTTAATGTGCTGACGATGTCTCTCTTTTTTAGCCTCCTGGCGACCGGAGAGTTTATTCACTCTGCCAGAAAAAGGGTTATCGCCCGTTTTAAATTGGAAGCGAATCGGTGTTCCGCGCACTTTTAGAAGCGAGGTAAAGCGATTCTCAAGATAGCGCTTATAAGAGCCCGGCAGTGCGTTGGTCTGATTTCCATGCACTACAATGATAGGCGGGTTTGAACCACCCTGGTGAGCAAAGCGCAACTTAATACGGCGATTATTGACCGCTGGTGGCTGATGATCAGCTACAACATCTTCAAGCAGACGAGTCAGCTCATTAGTCGACCATTTTTTCATTGCACAACGGTAGGCTTCGTTCACTGACCGATAAAGATCGCCAACACCCGTTCCATGCAGCGCCGAGATGAAGTGGAAACGAGCAAAGGTCGCAAACCCCATGCGGCGCTCTACTTGAGTCTTAACCTTCTCTTTTGCTTCATAGTCCATGCCGTCCCACTTATTCAGTGCAACTACCAGAGCTCGGCCAGAGTCGATCACGAAGCCGAGCATGTTTAGATCTTGCTCAGTGACACCATCACGCGCATCAATGATTGCGACAACAACATTGGCATCTTTGATAGCCTGAAGCGTTTTGATGATTGAGAACTTCTCTACCGCCTCTGTCACTTGACGACGACGGCGAACCCCGGCCGTATCAATTAGAGTGTATGGCTGGCCATCTCGCTCGTATGGAATGTAGATACTGTCTCGAGTCGTCCCGGCATGGTCGTATACCACTACGCGCTCTTCACCAAGCATTCGGTTTACCAGCGTAGATTTACCCACATTAGGGCGACCAACAATGGCGATACGAATATTGCCATCATCTTCCTCTTCCGGCTCTGCGCCCTCTTCAGGGTATGGCACACCGGCTTCATCTAATGTCATATCAATCAACTGACGAACACCGCGACCATGAGCCGCTGCAATGGAGAGCGGATCCCCAATACCCAGCGCATAGAAGTCAGAGCGAGCGATATCAGGATCCAATCCATCGGTCTTATTGACTACAAGGTAGACTTTTTTCTCGTGACGACGCAGATGATCTGCAATCATTTCGTCAGCTGGGTTGATACCTGCACGAGCATCCACAAGGAACAGAACGATATCGGCTTCATCAACTGCTTGAAAAGACTGCTGTGCCATTTCACGGTCAATACCGCTCTCGTCACCCGTGATACCACCAGTATCTATGACAATATAGTCTCGCTCCCCTAGATCACCTTCACCGTACTTACGGTCACGTGTCAATCCAGGAAGATCGGCAACCAGCGCATCACGCGATCTGGTCAAGCGGTTAAACAGGGTCGATTTACCGACATTAGGGCGCCCAATTAGGGCAATTACCGGAAGCATATTGCTCACCTGATTCCAAAAAACAGAAGGCGGCAACCTGCAAGTCAGGTCACCGCCTTATATAAAATTAAAAGGCTTTTGCTATTTTAGCGTTAAAGCACTCAATTTACCCGAGTTACTGAGTACAAATGTTGTATCCCCTACCACGACTGGATCCGCCGTGACAGGTGAACTACCCAAATTGACTCGAGCGATAGGACGCCCGTCGATTTGCGACAGGGCATGTAGGTAGCCCAGAGCATCCCCAAAAATTACTTCGTTACCGACCACTACCGGTGCCGATAAGCCTCGATTAGCAAAATCAGAGTTGCGCCAAACACTGGCTGACGACGAGACATCAAAGGCCTCAACCGCTCCCTTTGCATCTACCGCATAGACATTACCAAAACCGACCGCCAGCTCTTGATAAGTAGAGAAAGATTGAGTCCAGACTGTTGACGCCGTGCGCGGGTTGATCGCTACAACACGACCTTGATACCCGCCGGTCAGAATAAGATCGTTTGCTATTGCAAAGCCACCATCCAAATCCATTAGACGCTCAAACTCGGAACGACCCATCGCATCAGCAGCACGAATCTCCCAGGCTGGAATACCTGTTTCGCCCGCCAGTGCGACTACCTTACCGTTAGCAAATCCAGCTACGACACCATCACTCAGCATGAGGGGAGTACCGGTACCACGAAGCGTCAGTGCAGGCTCTTGAGCATCATAGACCCAACGAGATTCACCGGTAATGCGATCAAAGGCGGCTAGCTGACCATTCACCTGCTGAACAACAACCAGTGACGTGCCCACTTGTGGCTGAGCCGTCACTTCGGACTTCAGCTGAGCTCGCCACTGTTCCGAACCATCTTTTGCAGATAGCGCCACCAGTTCAGCGCTATCAAGAACCACTAACGCTAGATCAAACCCTGCACCGACACCTGCACTGATTTCGGCATCCAGGTCAACGCTCCAGTTCAGCGCACCCGATTCCAGCGCATAGGATGAGATTCGTCCTTGCTTATCAGAGATCAGTAACGAATCGTTTGTCACACCTGGCTTAAACTGGTGAAACTCATCCCCAAACGACGCACCCACATCTGCACTCCAAACAAGGTTGAAGGCTTTCTCTTGTTCAAACGCGACCAACTCTTGTGGGCCGGACTCTTTTTCACCAGAAAAAATACCGCAACCAGACAAAAGACTGGTTGCAGCTGCTACAACAAAGGCACGCCTAATGAGATTCATTACGATGCATCTCCAGTCGCTAAATCATCATATTTCAGTTTAATCACCTGCTTGCGCTGAGGATCGGCCGACGCCATTGCCGCTTCATACGAAGCTCTCGCTTCCGAAGCGTTACCCATTGCAGCAGCCACATCTCCCTGAACCTCAGCAAATAGTGATGGGAAATCTGAGCCACTTAACTGTGCTAATGACGCTTTAGCTGCTTCAGCTTGCCCTAATCCTAATTGCACTTTCGCTTTACGGATTGTAGCCAAAGACTTCATATCTAATGGCGATACTTCACTCGTAATCACATAATCGAGCTGCTCAAGCGCACCTTCTAAATCGCCAGCATTCACTGATACACGAGCTAACACCATTGCCGCCATAGGGGCATAAGCGCTCGATGCATAATCTGCGCGAAGATCTTTCCCAACCTGTATCAAGGACGTAACCGCGGCATCATCCAGTGGCAAAGCGGTTGCGACAGGATTGAGAATCGACTCATACATAGCGGAAGCGTTTGCAGCAAAGTCATCTTGATACTGATTCCAGCCACGCCACCCAAACACAGCAGCCACAGCAATTACGACACCCATGATTAGGGATTTACCGTTCTCTTTCCACCAACTTTTGAGCGCTTCAACCTGCTCTTCTTCTGTACGTAGCTCAGCCACTATACTCTCCAACCTAAAGACTAAATTTACCTTTCAATTCACTGACCAGTGAATCTTGAGCAACTCGAACTTGATCGCCATTACCACGCAGCGGTTTTAAACTCACTTCGGACGCAGCACGCTCATCGTCACCGATAAGAATGGCAAAATCTGCTCCACTCTTATCAGCCTTTTTCATCTGACTTTTAAATCCACCGCCGCCGCAATGCAACTGAACTCGAAGGCCCGCCTCGTGACGAAGCGTTTCAGCAACACTCATCGCGGTCGCTAGATTATCATCCCCCATTCCGATGACATAGACATCGATACGTTGACGAACACTCTCAGGAACCAGTTGCAGCTCTTCAAGGAGAAGAACCAGACGCTCGACACCCATTGCGAAACCGACAGCCGGGGTTGGCTTGCCACCTAATTGACTCACCAGTCCATCGTATCGGCCACCGGCACAGACAGTACCTTGGGCGCCTAACGCATCGGTCACCCACTCAAATACGGTCTTACCGTAGTAGTCTAGACCACGCACCAAGCGAGAATTAACACGGTATTCGATACCCGCAGCCTCGAGCAGTGACTTCAACTGTTCAAAGTGTGCTTTGGACTCTTCGTCGATGTAATCATGAAAATGAGGTGCATCGTTCAATAGCTGCTGGGTGTTTTGATCTTTAGAGTCCAATATTCTGAGTGGATTAGACTCAAGGCGACGCTGACTGTCAGCATCTAGCTGATCTTTACGAGCCGACAGATAGCTGACAAGGTCCTCTTTAAACCGTGCACGAGCTTCAGCTGAACCCAAGGTATTTAATTGAAGCTCAACGGAGTTGATCAACCCTAAGCGCTTCCAAAGTTGAGCACTCATGATGATCACTTCTGCGTCAATATCAGGACCATCCATACCGAAAGCTTCAGCACCTACCTGGTGGAACTGACGATAGCGACCTTTCTGCGGGCGCTCATGACGAAACATTGGACCAGTGTACCAAAGGCGTTGGACTTGATTGTAAAGCAGGCCGTGCTGTTCTGCTGCACGAACACAACTTGCAGTCCCTTCCGGGCGAAGTGTCAAACTATCACCGTTACGATCTTCGAAGGTGTACATTTCCTTCTCAACGATATCGGTTACTTCACCAATTGAGCGTTTGAATAACTCAGTTTGTTCTACGATAGGGGTACGAATCTCAGCATAGCCATAAGCCTGCAGGACCGTTTTTACTTGAGTTTCTAGATACTGCCAGACCGGTGACTGGTCTGGCAGAAGATCATTCATACCACGAATGGCTTGTAGCTTTGCCAATTTTATAACCCGTAATGTGCGATCTAATTATCGCGATAATGTTAAACGGGCTACATTCTTTCTGGTATGAGGTTCTAAATCAACTGTTGAGCCATCAAAAGTTACAGAACTGACTGCATTCGCACGTCCAATGACAATTGAAAACGGGGCTTTACCTTTGATTGTCAGATCCTGTCCTTTTTTTGATAGCCCGTTAAACAGCGCTTCACCGGTAGCATCTTTGATATTCAGCCAACTGACATCGCTAAATTTAATCGTCACACCATCTGAACCACTCGTATTAACAGGTGAAGCGGTCAAGGGTTCGTTAGGCTCGGACTTTTCCGCCGGTTTGGGCTGCTCTGTTTTGACTGGAACGGCCGCCGTTTTAGATTCGAGATCAGGCGTTTCAGCAGGCTTAGGTAGCTCAATCGCTTTGGGCGCTTCAACCACCGCATCTTCATTAGACTCTTGAGTCATTGTTTTGATAGGTATTGAAAGACCCTCAGACTCTCCTGCCAATGGCGGAAGCGCCTGACTGCTCTGCTGCTCTTCAGGTTCAGAACCACCAAACAAACCGGACAGCCCAAGTGTCGGCCAATTAATTTGAGAAGCCCCAAAAGCAAGACCTGCTAAAAGAGCCGCAATGATGACCAACCGAAAGAGGAGTGTTAATAGCGAACTTGCACGACGCGGGTTGAGTTTCATCACCGTACCGGCGGTCGCTGAACCCGCTGATTTAATGGCTGAGCGGCGTTTAACAGGCCGCTGACCAATAGCCGCATTGTACTGTTCAACAAAGGTCTCGGGATCCAACCCAACTCGATTACAGTAGTTACGAATATAACCACGCGCAAACACCGGCTGACCCAATTGATCAAGGTCACCCGCTTCAATCGCAGAAAAAACAGCACTGGTTAGCTTCAGATCTCGCTGCAGCGCACCAGCAGAGATACCCAATGATTCACGGGCAGCAATCAGCATGTGGTTTTCAAATCCTGAGAGGCTATCGCCCAATAGATCATGGTCTGTCACAGGCCAGTATCCTTAAATTTATTATACTCTTCGGAATTCGGATAAAGGTTCTTCAAAAGCAGCGCATAACTTGCCGCTTTTGATGGGTTCCCACTATGTCTGGCTAACCTTACACCAACCCAAAGACTTTTGGCAAAGTGCTGGGTCTCTTGAGCATCAAGTTGCTGTTGAAAGATTGCATAGTGTTGAGCGGCCAGTGAAGCCTGTCCTTTATCTAAGTAAAGATCTGCAAGCTCAATATGAGCCGTCACCCGAAGTGGTGACAGTGTCACTGAACGATTAAAGACGTGCTCCGCAGCGGAATCACGATCGATCAGACGGTAGCAGCGACCCAAGTTTTCAAATGCTTGTGCTCGCTGTGTATAGAAAGGATCTTCAGTTGATCTTGCTAAGGCTTTACAGGCCTCTTCAAACCGCTGCTGAGAAAAAAGAAAGGCGCCATAGTTGTTAAAGATCATGGCAGAGTTAGGGTCTGCTTGAGTGGCTCTTTGAAAATATTGATCGGCCAGTTCTGGTTCACGCTCGGCTTGAAACACCATTGCCAAACCATTCAACGCTGGGGCATAGCCAGGGTCGGCCAAAGCAGCCTGTTGAAGAGACTCTTTTGCCGATGCCGTATCACCCGCCTGGAGATATTGCATACCCAGCTTGGTGTAGGCTGCTAGGGCAGATTGATCTATTCGCCCTTTAGGTTGTTCACTCGATGAAAAAGCGGAACAGCCTGCCAAAGTAATAGAGCAAAAAAGAGTTACTGCTTTGAATAGGGACACAAAATACCGTTTAGAAACTTAAAGTTAGTTTCATTAACGATAGTAGAATAGTGTCAATAAATCTAGCTCGTTTGATTGTGAAGTTCGATGTACTTCGCACTGCGACGAGTCTTATCCTCAACCTGACCGACGAGCTGACCACAAGCCGCATCCACATCATCGCCACGAGTACGGCGAACGGTCGTAAGGATATTCCCTTTCAACATCTCAGACTTAAATGCCTGAATTGCCTGCTCAGAGGGGCGATCGTATCCAGAATTTGGAAAAGGATTAAATGGAATCAGGTTAAGCTTACAAGGCACCTGACGAAGCAACTTAACCAGCTGACGAGCATGCTCACGCTGATCGTTCACACCAGCAATCAGTGTGTACTCGATCGTTGCTACACGTCGATCCGACAGCTTATCGAAATAGCGTTTGACCGAAGCCATTAGCTCTTCGATCGGGTAGCGCTTATTGATAGGCACTAACTGATCACGCAGTTCATTGTTTGGAGCATGCAGAGAGATCGCTAATGAGACATCAGCACCTAACTCAGCAAGCTTGTCGATTTTAGGAACCACACCGGCCGTACTCAGGGTCACACGACGCTTAGAGAGACCATAGGCGTTATCTTCCATCATCAACTGTACTGCATCAAACACAGCATCAAAGTTCATCAGCGGCTCACCCATACCCATTAACACGACGTTGGATACGCGTCGTTCACCACTTGGGTCAAACGGCCCAAAGGAACGGATAGCAACACGAAGCTGAGCGATGATTTCGGCAGCGCTAAGGTTTCGGTTGAAGCCTTGCTTGCCTGTTGAACAGAAGCTGCAGTCCAAAGAACAACCCACCTGTGAAGAGACACAGAGCGTGCGGCGATCCCCTTCAGGAATCAAGACCATCTCAATCGCTGAACCACCATCCATCTGGATGACCCATTTACGGGTACCATCTTTGGACGTTTTATCCAGTAACACCTCTGGCTCACGAATTTCAGCAACCTCAGATAGGCGTTCACGTAGGGCTTTGCTGATGTTCGTCATCTCATCAAACGAACTGGCACCCTGCTGGTGAATCCACTTTAGGACTTGAGTTGCACGAAAACGCTTCTCACCCATCTCCTCAAAGAAATCTTCAAGCTTAGTAGGTGATAGACCGATAAGGTTTACTTTCTGTTCTGCCATGAGCTTTGGACCAAAAAAAAGGCGCCCTCCGATCAACGGAGAGCACCTTGGGCGTCATTATGCGCCGAAGAAGTATTCGATTTCGCGTGCTGCAGAAGTAGCAGAGTCAGAACCGTGTACTGCGTTCGCATCGATAGACTCAGCAAAGTCACGACGGATAGTGCCTTCAGCTGCTTCTTGTGGGTTAGTTGCACCCATTAGTTCACGGTTTTTAGCGATAGCGTTTTCACCTTCAAGAACCTGAACAACAACTGGACCAGACGTCATGAAAGAGACTAGGTCGCCGAAGAAAGGACGCTCTTTGTGCTCTGCGTAGAAACCTTCAGCATCAGCTTGTGAAAGCTGTTTCATCTGCATAGCAGAAACTTTTAGGCCTGCTTTTTCGAAACGAGAAACGATCTCACCGATAACGTTTTTAGCAACAGCATCAGGTTTGATGATAGATAGAGTACGTTCAGTAGCCATGACTGTGTAATCCTTTAATTAAATTATGGGTTAAAATTTGTGCGCGGATTATACGTTATGCGACGAAAGATAAATAGCCCTTCAACCACAACAAAAAAGGCCCGCTTTACGGACCCTTTTCAGAGATGCTTTAGAAGGATCAATGCCCTTCTGATACCTGATTGATGGTGTATTTAGGAATCTCAACAACAAGATCTTCATCACCGACAACGGCCTGGCAACTTAGTCTCGATTCAGGCTCAAGGCCCCAGGCCTTATCGAGCATGTCATCTTCTAACTCGTCGGACTCCTCGAGGCTATCAAAACCCTCACGGACGACGACATGACAAGTAGTGCAAGCACAAGATTTTTCACAAGCGTGCTCAATATGAATATCGTTCGCCAGTGCTGCATCACAGATCGTAACACCCGGCTCCACATCGATCACTTTGCCGTCTGGGCACAACTCTTCATGGGGTAGGAAGATCACTTGAGTCATTACATTTACCTAATCTAATTGATCAACGCGCTGGCCTTGCAACGCTTTTTGGATTGATTGATCCATTCTGCGGGCTGCGAAGAAGTCACTTACTTGGGCGAGATGCTCTACGCCGGACTCTATCGCTTTAGAGCTCGCACCATCACGAAGCGAACGCAGAACGTCAATTTCTGAAAGAAGATCCTGTCGCTCCTGATCGCTCAGCAACTGCTCGCCATCTTCAGCAATCGCCGCTTCAAGCGATACGATTAAACGATCTGCCTCAACCTGCTGTTCACGCAAGGCGCGCCGCTCTTTATCATCTGCAGCAAACTGATAAGAATCCGTTAGCATCTGAGTAATTTCAGAGTCACTCAAACCGTAAGAGGGTTTCACTTGAACCGCACTCTCAATACCGGTTGATAGCTCTTTGGCTGAGACATTCAATAGACCATCCGCATCAACCTGAAAGGTGACTCGGATTTTAGCGGCGCCAGCCGCCATAGGAGGGATACCGCGCAGAGTAAATTGAGCCAGTGATCGGCAGTCATCTACCAACTCACGCTCACCTTGCAGCACATGCACCAACATAGCCGTTTGACCATCTTGGTAGGTTGTAAACTCTTGAGCGCGAGCAACAGGAATCGGCGTATTGCGATGAATTACCTTCTCAACCAAACCACCCATAGTCTCCAACCCTAAAGAGAGAGGGAGCACATCTAACAGCAGCAGCTCTGCATCCGGTTTATTGCCCGCTAAAATATCGGCCTGAAGAGCTGCACCCACCGCCACCACACGATCAGGATCTATGTCGGTATGAGGCTGGCGATTAAAGAACGCCTCGACCCCAGCAACAACGGCTGGCACACGAGTTGAACCACCCACCATCACAACATCGTTGATCTCATCTGGCTTGATGCCCGCATCTTTTAAGGTACGTTTGCAGGCACGAAGCGTTTTCGACACAAGGGGTGCCGTCAACTGTTCAAACTGCTGACGCGTCACCAAAACTTCTTGATCATTAGCCAAGGTTAGAGTGACTGAATCTGAATCCGTCAGTGACTCTTTTGCACGGCGCGCTTGAACCATAAGAGATCGCATAACCGCAGGTGTACGCTCTAGTTCAGGCGCTTGTTCTAGCAACCACTCAGCTAAAGCGTGGTCGAAATCATCGCCTCCCAGCGCCGAATCCCCACCCGTAGCCAGCACCTCAAACACACCCTTGGTCAAGCGCAGTATAGAGATATCAAAGGTACCGCCACCTAAATCGTAAACCGCTACGACGCCTTTATCCTGTTGATCTAAACCGTAAGCGACCGCTGCCGCAGTAGGCTCATTCAGAAGGCGAAGAACTTTCAAGCCGGCCAGCGTGGCCGCATCTTTGGTGGCCTGACGCTGTGCATCATCAAAGTAGGCTGGAACTGTAATAACAGCCCCTTCAAGCTCACCACCCAAAGATTCGGCAGCACGAGCTGAAAGCGCTTTAAGAATATCCGCAGAGATTTGAACCGGACTCAAATCACCCAAGGCTGTTTTGAGGTAGGGCATCCCCCCCTCGCCTTCTGAAAACTGATAAGGAAGTTGATCGCCTAAAGTTAACACTTCATTTGAGGAGCGACCCATTAAGCGCTTAATGGATTGAATCGTGTTAAATGGATCGTCGCTTACTCTCGACAGCGCTTCAGCACCGACGATGGCACCAGCCTCTGAGTAGTGGACAACCGAGGGCAGCAAATGGCGCCCTGCCTCATCAGAAAGTGTCTCTGCAACACCATTTCTAACCGACGCCACCAGTGAATTAGTGGTGCCTAAATCGATCCCTACCGCCAACTTACGTTGATGGGGATCCAAACTCATTCCGGGCTCTGCAATTTGCAAAAGCGCCATGACTAAAACTCCTCATCGAGGCGATCTTCCATGGCCTCTATCTCAGACAGTAGTTTCTTTAAAAATTGCAGCTTGCGAACAGACTCTTCAGCCGACTCCAAATCACCACCCGCATAAGCCACCTGAAAATGATCAAAGCAGGCTTTTTCCAACTCCACAGTTTGTGACTCTAAAGCTTCTAGAGTAGCGAAAGGGTCTGCTGCTTCGGGCGCTTCAGCTAAGGTTTCGCGAAGCTCCATCTGCTGCATTAAAAAGTCCATTGGCAGCTGCTTTCTTGACTCTTCACCGGTCAGCACACCTTGTAATGAGAGAAGGTACTGTGCACGCGAGAGTGGTGACTTAAGCGTTTCATAGGCGGTGTTGAGGTGAGTACTGTTCTGCACAGCCTGGCGCTGTTCAGCATCACCTTTGTGAGCAAATCGGTCTGGGTGATACTCTTTTTGCAGCTCTCGAAACGCTGTATCGAGGAGTGTACGATCAAGAACAAAACCTGCTTCAAGACCGAAGAGTTCGAAATAGTTTTGAGAAAGATTCAAGAATTAAGCCTTAACCGGTTTAAACATGGAAACTTTCGCCGCAACCACACTCACTGGCGACGTTCGGGTTATTGAACTGAAAGCCTTCGTTGAGCCCCTCTTTGACGAAGTCGAGCTCTGTACCCTCTAGATAGACAAGGCTTTTTGGATCAACAACAACCTTAACGCCCTCAAACTCGTATACAGAGTCTTCACTGTTAAGTTCGTCAACATACTCCAGAACGTACGCCATGCCTGAACATCCTGAGGTCTTAACCCCTAAACGGATACCAATGCCCTTGCCGCGTTTTTCTAAATACTTAGCCACATGGTTAGCAGCTGCTGACGTCATCGAAATTGACATAAAAACCTTCTACCTAAACTGTCTACCAGAGGTTAAATGCGATTACTTCTGCTTGCCGCGGTAATCTTCAATGGCTGCTTTGATTGCATCTTCTGCCAAAACTGAACAGTGAATCTTAACGGGAGGAAGCGCTAGCTCTTCAGCGATTTTAGCATTTTTCAGCTCAGCCGCCTCGTCCAGTGTCATACCTTTGACCCATTCAGTCACTAATGAGCTAGATGCAATGGCAGAGCCACAACCATAGGTTTTAAACTTTGCATCCTCAATCACGCCGTCATCACTGACTTTGATTTGAAGTCTCATTACGTCACCACATGCAGGTGCACCGACCATGCCGGTACCTACGTGTGGATCATCACTTTCCATTTTGCCAACATTACGAGGATTCTCGTAGTGATCAATTACTTTATCGCTGTAAGCCATGCTGATCTCCTCTCACTGAGTATTAGTGATGTACCCACTCAACCTTAGTTAAATCCACACCGTCCTTGTACATATCCCACAAAGGCGATAATTCACGAAGTTTTTCTACGGCCACACGTGCTTGTGCCGCTGCGTAATCCACCTCTTCATCGGTCGTAAATCGACCAAAAGAGAAACGGATCGAGCTGTGCGCCATCTCATCATTGAGGCCCAATGCACGTAGCACGTAAGAGGGCTCAAGGCTTGCTGATGTACAAGCAGAACCAGAAGAGACCGCCAAATCTTTCAGAGACATCAGAAGTGATTCACCCTCAACAAAGGCAAAACTCACATTCAGGTTGCCTGGGTAGCGCTGCTCAACAGAACCATTGATATGAACCTCTTCCATATCGCTGATTTGTGACCAGAAACGATCACGAAGTTCAGCCAAACGCTTATGCTCTTGCTCCATCGATGCTTGAGCAATCGCGCAGGCTTCACCCATACCAACCAACTGGTGAGTTGCCAAAGTACCTGAGCGCATACCGCGCTCATGGCCACCACCATGTATTTGAGCTTCAATACGTACACGTGGCTTACGACGCACATACAGTGCACCGACACCTTTCGGGCCATACATTTTGTGGCCACAAAGTGACATTAGATCGACCTTCATCTCGGCCATATCGATTGGTAACTTGCCAGCACTTTGCGCAGCATCTACGTGGAACAGCACACCGTGCTTACGAGTCAATTCACCGATCGCCGCAATATCAGTAATCGTGCCAATCTCATTGTTGACGTGCATCAGAGAGACAAGAATGGTGTCATCGCGAAGCGCATCTGCCACCATCTGTGGCGTAATCAGACCGTCGCTACCCGGTGTTAGGTAGGTCACTTCATACCCTTCACGCTCTAATTGGCGACAGGTGTCGAGGACCGCTTTGTGCTCAATCTTAGAGGTAATGATGTGCTTACCCTTCTTATGGTAGAAGTGTGCAACACCTTTAATGGCCAAGTTATCCGATTCGGTAGCGCCTGAGGTCCAGACGATTTCACGAGGGTCTGCACCAATCAACTCTGCTACCTGGCGACGGGCAGTCTCAGCCGCCTCTTCCGCCTTCCAACCAAACAGGTGCGAACGTGACGCTGGGTTACCAAAGTTACCATCTGGGGTAAGGCACGCCATCATCTTTTCAGCAACACGAGGGTCCACCGGTGTTGTCGCTGAGTAATCTAGATAGATCGGCAGTTTCATACTCTCTCTCCAAAAACGTTAAACTGAGTTATGGCTCTTATGCGCTGGCAACAGAGGGAATTAACCCGTCAGCTGCCGTACTTTGGCTTTGACGATCTGCAACAGCCATTACATCCCTGCGTTTCAAAAGATCTGCAAGGCTAATATCACTAAGAAAGTTGTGGATCTGATCGCTAAGATCGCTCCACAGATGGTGCGTCAAACAGGTCTCACCGGCCTGACAGTTACCTTGGCTGTTACAGCCTGTAGCATCAATCGATTCATTAACCGCATCGATGATAGATGCTACAGTAATCTGTTCGCACTCCAGATTGAGCAGGTAGCCTCCACCTGGCCCCCGCACACTGGTCACCAGTGCGCACTTACGCAACTTGGCAAAAAGCTGCTCAAGATAGGATAAAGAGATACCCTGTCTTTCAGAAATATCCGCCAAACTGACTGGTCCTTTCTCTTTGTTGAGCGCCAAATCAAGCATCGCGGTTACGGCATATCGCCCTTTGGTTGTAAGTCGCATAAGACCTTCCTACACCCTATTGTGTTAAAGGTATTATCTAAAACCCTACAAAAACAGTCAACTATTAATCCTACAATTTTAGTCAACTATTAATCTTTACGGATTGAGCGATTTATCTTGGTCAAAATGCCACGCAAAATATTGACCTCTACTTTGTCTGGTACCGCCCTTAGTAGCAGTCTTCTTAACCGAGTCATTAACTGTCTTGGATTATCAGGCTCGAGAAACTTAATATCGATCAGTGTCTGCTCAAGATGATTAAACATCAGCTCAATCTCTTTTTGATCTGCCAACTCAATATCCCAATCCACACCCCATTGCGGCGCTTCTTCAACCACCGACTCTTGCAGCGCCATGCGCAGTTCATACGCGATCACCTGCACAGCTGCGCCGACATTTAATGAGCTAAAATCGGGATTGGTCGGAATATGAACATGCAGATGACAAGCGTGCAGCTCTTCATTGGTTAAGCCACGATCTTCACGACCAAACAGAATAGCTACTTTGAAATCATCTGAAGAGTGGGAGAGTCGCTCTGAAACTTGAGCTGATAACTCTCTAGGGTTAACGATCGGCCAAGGGATGTGACGACCTCGAGCACTGGTGCCCACCACCAACTGACAATCCGCAACTGCTTCCTGTAACGACTCAACGACCAGTGCAGATTCAAGAATATCATCCGCTCTCGAAGAGCGAGCATTGGCTTCAGGGTGAGGAAAGAGTTTGGGCTCTACCAGACAGAGTTCAGACAGCCCCATATTCTTCATAGCACGCGCAGCAGCACCAATGTTCCCTGGGTGGGTGGTATTAACTAACACGATTCGGATTTTATCTAACATCTGTCTCTCCCTGAGCGGGCGTGATTCTAACAGATGACGCCATGAATCACATCTGCTCGATAGTAGCGGTTTTGTAGCGGTCTGAGGTATAATGAAATTCGCTCTTTTAACAATTCCGGATACTTACTGATGCAACCAATGGTTAACATCGCCCTACGGGCTGCCCGTCAGGCTAGTGAACAGATCACTCACGCTTTAGAACGTCTCGACCTCATTAAAAGCGAGCAGTCGAGTGTCGCTACTTTTTTAAGCGATACGTGCAAAAACGTTGAACGCACTATTGCGTTTAACATCCAAAAAGCGAACCCACACCACAGCATCTTCGGTGAGTATTCAGGTGAGTACCCAGCTCAAGAAGAGGGCCCTAACCCTTGTGAGTGGCGAGTACACCCTATCGACAGTGTTGTTCACTTTTCAAACGCAATCCCCTCTTTTGCGCTGTGCATTACTGGAACTATCCGCGGTAAAGTTGAACACGCACTGATTCTTAACCCCATTACCGGTGAAGAGTTTACTGCGAGCAACGGTCAAGGCGCACAGCTAAACGGCAAACGCCTTCGTGTCAGCAACAGCAAAGCGCTTGATAGCACTCTGATCGGAACCGGTTTCTTGGGTCGTCCTTCAGACAAGAGCAACCTTGATCTACAACTGAACATTAACCGCGCATTGATTGAAGCGAACGCTGACATTTTCAGCACCGGTTCTGTCGCACTGAATCTAGCTTACACTGCAGCCGGTCGAATTGACGGCGTTGTTCAGAAAGGCGTGGTGGCAGAAGAGATCGATGCAGGCCTACTCATTCTTCGCGAAGCGGGTGGCCTATCGGCTGATTTTACAGGCGGAACTGACATCCGCGGCAAAGGTGAGCTGATCGCCGCTAACCCGAAACTGTTTAAAGCACTGGTTACCAAGGTTCATAGCCTTAAATAATCATTCTAAAGGCGGGTTGATCCCGCCTCTGTTTTTTCTATACTGGGTGTTCTAAAAACAAAAAGAACACAACAGTGAACGCTCAATCGATATTTACCGCTTCGTCCAGCAACAGCGATCCCGAACTGGCCGTGAAAGAGCTGAAACATCAGCTCAACGATCCCTCAATTCAATTTGTACTGTTCTTCTGTTCAGCCTCTTTCAATCTTGCGAAGTTGGGCTATGCATTAAACGAACAGTTTCATGACATTGGCATTTCAGGCTGCACGACAGCCGGAGAGATAACCCCTAACGGCTATGAGCGCGGGTCGATTACAGCCATTGGTTTCTCTAACCAGGATTTTTGTGTTCAAGTCGGCTCCGTGAAGAACCTGAAACGCTTCACTTTAGGCGATGCTCAAACCATGCTGGATCAGTTGCGGTCACAGTGCACCCTTTCAAGCGCTGCACTGAACGGCTTTGCCATTACTTTGGTTGATGGCCTTTCAATTGACGAAGAGATCTTTCTTGCCACCCTCAACTCTGCACTTGGCTCAATCCCCAGCTTTGGCGGATCGGCGGGTGATGACGTCAATCTAGCCACCACCCATGTCTTTTTTGACGGTGATTTCCATACCGACGCGGCGGCCGTTTTGATGGTCAATACACGATTTGAGTTTGAGGTTTTTACAACCCACCACCTACTCCCAACCGATAACAAGTTTGTGGTGACGGACGCTGAACCGCAAAACAGAAAAGTCAATGAACTCAATGCCGACCTAGCGGCGACCGAGTATGCCGATGCACTTGAGCTATCAGTCGATCAGTTAAATAACGATATCTGCACGCTCAACCCCTTGGCTGTCAAAATTGGTGAGCAGTATTTTATTCGCTCCATCCAATCCATTGAGCCCGATTCCAGCCTGACGTTCTTTTGCGCAATGGAGAATGGCATCGCGTTAACACTGATGCAGCCCAAGGATTTAAAAGAGAATCTGATCGATCTATTCAATGGCATTGAGAGTCGCATTGGAAAACCACAGATAGTGATTGGCTGCGACTGTTTTTTACGACGCAGGGAAGCCGAACTTAAAGGTGAAGATCAGCAGGTTTCAGAACTTCTAAAAGCCTTTAATGTGATTGGTTTGAACACCTACGGTGAGCAATTCTCAGGCATGCATATTAACCAAACTTTTACTGCAGTCGCCATCGGACAGAGACGGTTGAATGAGTCAGTCTGAGTTAGACGCTGCGCAGAAAGAGAACGCAAAGCTGCGCAAGATCAACCAAGCGCTGATAGAGCGACTGGAGTCAGGCGCCGTTCAACTGGCAAACCCCTACTCCGCCTTTGAGCATTCCGTTACGCTTGCTGAACAGGTCAGAGAGCGCACCGATGCACTGAACCAAGCGCTGGAAAAGCTTAACCTAAGCCATAGAGAGCTGAGTCAAGCCAACCAAGTCGCCGAGCAAGCCAATCTCTCAAAAACGAAATTCCTAGCGGCCGTTAGCCATGATCTACTGCAACCTCTGAATGCCGCCAGACTGTTCGCCACCACTCTCGCCGAGCAACCCTTGGATGATCGTCCAAAGTCACTGGTAGATTCGATGACTCGTTCACTCAACGATGTAGAGAACCTTTTGAGAACGCTGGTCGATATCTCCAAGTTGGATGCAGGCGTTGTCCATGCGGATAAAACCAATATCAGAGTTGCACCGATTTTGGAGCAACTCTCAACGGAGTTTGAGGCTGCGGCTCAACATGCCGGACTGAAGTTTAAACATCGAACCTGTAACGCTTGGGTACACAGTGACTCGCTGCTACTGATTCGATTACTGCGCAATCTTCTGACCAACGCGATCCGCTATACCAAAACAGGCGGCGTCCTACTCTCCGCAAGGCAACGTGGTGACAAATTGCTGATACAGGTATGGGACACTGGTGAGGGAATTAGCCAAGAGGATCAGAAGAGCATCTTTGATGAGTTCAAACGACTACCCAATGCGGACAAAGCGCACGATAAAGGGTTAGGGCTTGGCCTATCGATCGTCGATAAAATTGCAAAGGTGTTAAACCATACGTTGACTGTGACATCGACACTGGGCAAAGGATCAGTCTTCAGCCTTGAGATCCCAATTTTAAATAGAGCACAGGAGCCGGCTAACGATCCATCCACCCTCCATCCTTCTCTCTCCTCATCCCTTCAGGGTAAACAGATCCTCGTGGTCGATAACGATGCGACCATTTGTGAAGCCATGAGTCAGCTTCTCACACACTGGGGGGCTAATGTCGCGACCTCACTGAACGGTGAAGCCTTAGGGGATAAGATCGATCTGGGAAGCGTTGATCTGTTAATCGTAGATTACCATCTGGATCAGGGTACCGGCATCGATCTAGCAAAGCGTTTACTTGAGCAGAGCTCCATCGATATTCCTGTACTGGTCGTGACGGCCAACCATAGCCAGAGTCTCAATGAGACGATTCGACAAGAGGGTTTTAGCCTGCTGCACAAACCGCTAAAGCCTTTACTCTTTAGGCAGCGCTTGCGACAGCTGTTGGGCTAGAGATAGATCGAAAAGTCTATGGAAGAGGCTTGATTAGCCGCCTGAACACGGTTATCGACACCCAATCGACGCAGTATTTCAGAGACGTGCGTTTTAATCGTGCTCTCTGAAAGGTTTAACTCATCACCAATCTGTTTGTTTGAGCGCCCTTGGGCAAGCTGCTCTAACACCAAAAGCTGTTTTCGAGTCAGCGCCCTCAGCGTATCGTGAAGCTGATGACTACTATTCTGCTGAGGTGACGCTTGGCGCAACAGCTCTGCAGGCATGTAGAGATCACCCGCCAGTATTTGCTCTATCGCCTTACCGAGGGCCTGCTTAGGCAGAGACTTGGGCACATAACCCACGGCTCCAAGTGCTAAAGCTTGCAGTACTAGTTGTTTATTCTCCTCTGCGGAGACAATGGCAACCGCAACATCGGGATGGTGAGATCGAATGTGTTGCAGTCCTGATAAACCTTGAACCCCAGGCATATTAAGATCCAATAGAACCAGGTCCGGCTGCTGCGCTTCAATGAGTTGATCAACCTCGCTGAATTGACCGCACTCGGCGACTTGCTCATCGGGGTAGAGGTCGATTAAAACATTAACGACCGCCTCTCTATAGAGGGGGTGATCATCAACGACTAGGAACTGGTAAGAAGGCATAGGTTTAAGCGTCTCGAATCATGCCAATGTGAGCAATACCGCACTCATCGTAGACTTCACCATAGGATTGAAAACCAAAGCGCTGATAAAACGCCTCGACGGGTAGTTGTGCCGACAAGCGAATAGCGACACCCGGCGCGAGGGTCTCCAGTATATGAATCGCCTCTTCTGTTAGGGTGTTTGCAAACCCTTTTCCCCGTTCGGCTTTGGGAACTAGGACCCTACCGATCGAGGATTCAGCATAGACTTGGTTGGGTAAGAAGAGTCGTGCATAGGCAACCAGTTCACCGGCTCTGTTTTCTAACCAGAGGTGCTGCGCAATCTGATCTTTATCATCCAGATCTTCACATTGACAGCTCTGCTCTAAGAAAAAAACGTTCGAGCGGTGTTTCATGATCTTGTAAAGCTGATCAATCGATAGCTCGTCAAAAGTTTTGAGAAAACGTTTTGTGGTCACTGACTACTCCTTGAAAGTAGTTCGATTCTATCACTACTTTCCCGCACACCACATTGCTCTTTCAAAAACGGTACTTTAGTACCAATTAAAAAGAGCCTTATGGCCGATAGGGGATCTTATCGAAACTCTTCATAGTGAGGTCAGGCTAATCAATAGCCCCTCGACTAAAAAAAACAAATGAGGATTCTTCGATGATCTATGCAAATCCAGGCAGCGCAGGCGCTGTTGTCTCTTTCAAAGCAAAATACGGCAACTACATCGGCGGCCAATGGGTAGAACCAGTTAAAGGCCAATACTTCACAAACCACACTCCTGTAAACGGTGAAGCGATTTGTGAAATCCCACGTTCGACTGAAGAGGATATCAACCTAGCGATTGATGCTGCTGAAGCAGCTAAAGATGCATGGGGCACAACCTCTGTTACAGAACGCTCTAACCTACTGTTAAAAATTGCTGACGTTATCGATGCAAACAGTGAAATGCTGGCGGTTGCTGAAACTTGGGACAACGGTAAAGCCGTTCGTGAAACCCTAGCAGCCGATATCCCACTCTCTTCTGACCACTTCCGTTACTTTGCCGGCTGTATTCGTGCACAAGAGGGAAGCATTGGTGAAATTGATAATAAAACGGTTGCCTACCACTTCCACGAGCCACTGGGCGTGGTTGGACAGATTATCCCATGGAACTTCCCACTACTGATGGCTGCCTGGAAACTGGCACCAGCTCTTGCCGCCGGTAACTGTGTGGTTCTTAAGCCTGCAGAGCAGACTCCTGCCTCAATTTTGGTTCTAATGGAGCTGATTGGCGATCTTCTACCAGCGGGCGTACTTAATATTGTAAACGGCTTTGGTGAAGAGGCCGGTCAGGCATTGGCTAGCAGCAAACGCATTGCGAAGATTGCCTTCACAGGCTCTACGCCTGTTGGCTCACACATCATGAAGTGTGCAGCCGAAAACATTATTCCATCAACCACTGAGCTAGGCGGCAAATCACCTAACATCTACTTCTCGGATGTTATGAACGCTGAACCTGAATTTGTCAGCAAAGCCGTTGAGGGTGCGGTACTAGCCTTCTTTAACCAGGGTGAAGTGTGTACCTGTCCATCACGTCTTCTTGTACAAGAAGATATTGCAGACGAGTTCCTTGCGATGGTGGTTGAACGCGCTAAACAGATCAAACGTGGTAACCCACTGGATACTGACACCATGGTGGGTGCTCAGGCATCACAAGAGCAGTTCGATCGCATTCTTAACTACCTACAGATCGGTCGTGATGAGGGTGCAGAGGTATTGATGGGTGGTGACGTTCACGCAGTGGATGGCGATCTATCCAAAGGCTACTACATCCAACCAACTCTTCTTAAAGGCAGCAATGACATGCGCGTCTTCCAAGAGGAGATCTTTGGACCGGTTGTCTCAGTCTGTACCTTCAAAGACGAAGCGGAAGCACTGGCAATCGCTAACGATACCACTTTCGGTCTTGGTGCTGGTGTATGGACACGCGATAGCAACGTTCAATACCGTATGGGTCGCGGCATTCAAGCCGGTCGTGTATGGATGAACTGTTACCACCTCTACCCTGCTCACGCAGCATTTGGTGGATACAAGAAATCAGGTGTTGGCCGTGAAACGCACAAGATGATGCTGGATCACTACCAACAGACCAAGAACATGCTTATCAGTTACGACATTAACCCACTGGGTTTCTTCTAACGCTTCCAAAGTGCTTGCCCCCGCCAGGGGGCTTTTTTATTCCCAGGATGGGATGTATCCAGCGGTTTCAGGGATGAAATAGAGCTGGGCATATCCAGGATGGGATGTATCCAGCGGTTTCACGGATGAAATGGAGCTGGGAATACCAGCTTTGCTGGCAAAAAAAAGCCGGCTTATTTGAACTGACCCCATAAAGTTGGACTCATTTCTAAGCGGCGCTCAAGGCCTGATTTCGATATGCTATCGGACTCAGGCCTTTTAGTTTAAGCTTAATTCGCTCGTTGTTGTAATAATCAATGTATTCT
>NZ_WBYI01000015.1:0-16362 GCF_013282965.1 Marinobacterium sp. xm-a-152
AGAATACATTGATTATTACAACAACGAGCGAATTAAGCTTAAACTAAAAGGCCTGAGTCCGATAGCATATCGAAATCAGGCCTTGAGCGCCGCTTAGAAATGAGTCCAACTTTATGGGGTCAGTTCACTTGAGCGAGGCTTTTTGTTTTGGATGGCGGTCAGTGAGGGATTCGAACCCTCGATACGTTGCCGTATACACACTTTCCAGGCGTGCTCCTTCGACCACTCGGACAACTGACCTAAACTTTTAATTGGCACAACACTTTCCAGGCGTGCTCGTTATTCGCGTCTCCTGACGCTCACCCCGTTGGGGCCGGACTTCGTCCGTTCAAAAACGCTATCCTTGCGTTTTTAGTCGGCCACTCGGACAACTGACCTAAACTTTTTATTAGCACAACACTTTCCAGCAGTGCTCTTCAACGCGAGCGCGGATTCTAGCAAAGATGGTTTAAATCACAAGGGTTTATCGCGGCTTGTGCTGTTACTGTGGGTGGTTTCGTTTAGAATAGACACAGATTTAATATTTTCATTAGGAACTGATTGATGTTGATGCCTATCTTGGCTGTGGTTGCGGGTCTTGTGTTATTGGTTTGGAGTGCCGATCGCTTTGTCGATGGTGCGGCTGCTACCGCTAAACATTTGGGTATGCCAACCTTATTGATCGGTATGGTCATTATCGGCTTTGGTACCTCTGCTCCTGAGATGGTGGTCTCTGCTTTGGCCGCATCCCAAGGTAACCCTGGCTTAGCCATTGGTAATGGCTTTGGCTCGAATATCACCAATATTGCGTTAATTTTGGGGATTACCGCGCTGTTGAGTCCTATCAGCGTTAAGTCCAAGATTCTTAAGACGGAGCTTCCTCTACTAGCCCTTGCAACCCTGCTTGTGGGAGCGTTGATCTACGATTTAGAGATCACCCGTTTTGATGCTTTTCTGATGTTGTTTGTCTTTGCGCTGATCATGGGCTGGTCGATCTACTCCAGCATGAGAGCCAAAAACGACACACTCTCTGCGGACTTTGAATCTGAGTTTGAAGATGACGACTACCTGCCGTTAAGTCGAGCGCTTTTCTGGTTGGTGTTAGGCCTGGTGATTCTGATTGGTAGCTCACGCTTGTTGGTCTGGGGTGCTGTTGATATCGCGATGGCTTTGGGTGTCAGTGATTTGATCATTGGCTTGACCATTGTAGCGATAGGCACTTCGCTGCCTGAGCTGGCTTCATCAATCATTGCGGTAAAGAAGAACGAGCATGATTTAGCCTTAGGTAATGTCATTGGATCTAACTTGTTCAATACTCTTGCCGTTGTGGGTATAGCCGGTGCTATTCAGCCTTTAGGTATTGAAGCTGCAGCTCTATACCGCGATTGGACCATCATGGGTGTGTTAACTCTGTCCCTGTTTGTTCTAGGCTACGGTGTGTTGGGGCGTCGTCGTATTAATCGTGTTGAGGGTGGGTTGTTGGTGGCCGTCTACATTGGGTATGCGGGTTACCTTTTCTATACGCTGTCTGCTTCGTTTTAACTCTTAATTTGCTTAGCCCTTAAATCATCGCGGCCTTTGCTAGACCGCTCCAACCATATTCATCGCGGCCTTTGCTAGACCGCTCCAACAATTATTATCGCGGTCTTGAAAAGGCCGCGATAGCTTTTCAGACAAACTCCAACAACTAACTAGTTGGCACGATACTTGCTTTAATTTTACATTCGATAAAATTAATAGAGCAGTATGTTTAAATTTTTGTCCAAGTTAAGTATCGGTGCTAAAACCATTATTGGTGTGGCATTAATCGAGATCTGCGCCTTCTCTTTCTTGATTCTGACAGAATCAGCCATTGTGCATGACACGAATCAAGCGCTTTATGAAGAGTCTGCACGAGACATCTCAGAGCTCTTTACCTCGTCCATCACCAATGCGGTCATCAGTTTTGATATTGCCGAGGTAGAATCGGCCATTTCTCATTTCATGCAGCGTGAAACAGTATTGGGCGTTTCGGTTATAGCAGCCAATGATAGAGTCATGGCGAGCCAGACACAGAAGGAGCTTAGTGGGCTTGAATCCATATACGATGTTCAGATGCCTATTATTATCGATCAACAATCCTTTGGCTGGGTCGAATTTACCTATGACATCTCAATCGTTGACGATAACTCCAATTTTGCCAAAGTATTAGGTTTTCAAATCGCGATTGGCGGGCTTCTTTTAGTAGCTTTCTTTTCATACCTGCTTGGTCGATACCTGACTTGTCGCATACGCGAGCTCTCTAAAAGTGTCGAATCGATTGCCAAGGGTAACCTAGAAACTGAGGTGAAGATTATTGGCCATGATGAGATCTCGCAGTTTGCTAAGCTGCTTGAAGGGATGCGCAAAGAGTTAGTTGAAGCTCGCACACTTATGGCTCAAAGCCAGGACAATTTAGCGCAGCAAGTCGAAAATAAAACCAAAGAACTTCAGCAGGCGCTTACACTATCGGAAGAGTCCAAACAGCGTGAAGCCGATGTGTTTGCCATTTTAGGTCATGAGATCCGCACGCCCATATCGATCATCATGATGGAGTTAGAGAATAGAGAATCCATTAATCTCAATCGTATTCGCTCGAATGTTGAACATACTCTATCGCTTATTGATGATATGAGTTTGGTCGCACGAGCGGGTTCTGGTCGTGATATGAACCTCGATTCAGTCGATTTGGGTGAGCTATTCAGTGGTCTTATTACCAGTTATCGACAGCAAGCCTATGCACACGGAATTCGTTTAGTCGATCAAATAGCGCTTAGCGAGGCTCATGTTAAAACCTCAGAGAAGGCGCTGCGTCAAATCGTCTCAAATCTAATGCGAAACGCCAACATTCACAGCCAGTGTAAAACCTTGTCTATCTCGGCCGATCTGCAACGCATTAACCCAAGCTCTGCACGTCTTGAAGTCTCCATTACCGATGATGGTAAGGGCATTATGCCTGAGCTTCAGGCTCGGGTGTTTGAGAGCTTCACTCGGGGTAATAGCCAGGCTGAGGGGACCGGTATTGGACTCAGTGTCTGTAAGGAGTTGGTGACTAACATGGGCGGTGAGTTGGTGTTAGAGAGCGACGGAAAAACGGGAAGCCGTTTTACCTTTGCACTCTCATTAGCGATTGCAGAGGCTGAGAATTCTTTGCCAACACCTGAGCTACTTCAGGTGGAACACTCAGCGTTAGAAGGATTATCCCTTTTAGTCGTTGAGGATAACCTAACAATACAACTGTTAACCAAAAAGATGCTGGAATCAAAAGGCGCATCGGTTGTAACTGCTTCTAACGGGGATGAGGGTCTGCAAAAAGCTAAATTACAAACCTTTGATCTTATGCTTTCAGACCTGATGATGCCGGTCATGGATGGAGCAGAGATGATTAAAACCCTAAGGTCTATGGATGTTCATACACCCATTATCGGTGTAACAGCGGCAACCATTGGGGGAGAGCGAGATCAGCTATTAAAAGCGGGTGCAGATCTTGTGTTGGCAAAACCCTTAAAAATCGACAGCATTGAGGCGTTTTTGCACTCTCAATCTGTCAAAATCATCAATAGTTAAAGGAGTGGGTGATGAATAAGTTATTAAAGCGTTTTGTGTCAGTTGGTGTTTTGGCGACGGCGATTAGTGGTCAAGCTTGGGCAGAGACGTTCACCTTTGGTGTTGTCCCTCAGCAGTCAGCAACCAAGTTAGCTAAAGTCTGGGGGCCTGTTCTTAAGCATCTAGAAGATAAAACGGGCGTGCAGTTTCAGTTTGCTACGGCTACCGACATTCCTACCTTTGAGCAGCGTTTAATGGATGGTGTGTATGACTTTGCATACATGAACCCCTACCACTTCACCTTCTTTAATGAACACAAGGGTTACACTGCGCTTGCGCATCGAGCGGATAAGAAAATTCAGGGTCTTCTTGTAACGCGTAACGACAGCTCCATTACTGAGTTAAGCCAGTTAGAGGGTAAGGAGGTCGCTTTCCCTTCGCCAGCAGCCTTTGCGGCTTCGTTGGTTCCACGTGGGGAGTTGGCAAAAATGGGTATTAATATCACTCCCCGTTATGTCAGTTCGCATGACTCGGTTTATTTGGGTGTGTCCCGTGAGTTTTTCTTGGCCGGAGGCGGGATAGGACGTACGTTTAATAACTCCAAAGATGCTATTAAGAGCCAATTAAAAGTACTTTGGAAAACCGAAGAGTATACCCCCCATGCCTTTGCTAACCACCCAAGAGTCAATGCCGATATAGCTAGGAAAGTTTCAGCGGTATTGGCTGATATGAGTAATTCTGAAGAGGGTAAAGCTGCGTTATCAGGCTTGGGTATTCAATCTCTTAGAGCAGCAAATGACAGTGACTGGGATGATGTGCGAGCGCTGAAGCTAACGCTGTTGGATAGTTTGTTGGATTGAGCGATCGCGGCCTTTTCAAGACCGCTCCAACATAAAAAGATCTCGAACCGTTGGAGCGGTCTCAAAAAAAGGCCGCGAACTTAAGAAAAGATTTCGCTCCGTTGGAGCGGTCTTAGAAAGGCCGCGAACTTAATCCAAGCGAAACCTGAGCTGGAAAAGCGCGCTCGGTTTCGCTCTTACCAGCTCAATATCACCATCCATGCTTTTCATCAGGGTTTGCACCTTAAATAGCCCTAGCCCTGTTCCCGCTCCAATCTCGCGTGTGGTAAAGAAGGGGTCAAAGATGTTGTTGATGTCTTGGGTCTCTATACCCATACCATTATCTTCGATCGTCAGTTTAAGTTCTGATCCCTCTCTTTCACATTGAATGTTGACCAGAGCCTCTTGTTCAGGCGGAACAGCCTGTAGCGCATTGGTAACGACGCCAGATATTGCATCGATTGCTAAGCGTGCCTTCGCTCGAACAAATAGAGAGTCGGGCAGTTGAATCAGTATCTTACAATTGCCTGCAGCGCGATCAGGTAACTGCTGTACAGCTTGTTCAGCGCCTTGTTCAACGAGGCTTCGTAGGTTGACCAGCTCTAACTCTGACTCCTCTCTGTTTAACTCCAGATTACGGAGTTGCGAGATGATCAGTGTTACCCGCAAAATAGCCGCTTCGGACTCATCTATCAGTGACGGATAGTCTGATGAGAGGTAATCAAAATCAGCTTTATCAAGGATTGGATTAAGCTGTTCAGGATTCATCGACTCTTTTTTAATTTGCTCTATCGCGCTCACACACTGCTCTATGTAATCGCGCAGGGTGTCGATGTTAGAACGGACAATCGATAGCGGGTTATTCACCTCATGAGCAATGCCTGAGGCTAGAATACCTAGTGAGGCCTGTTTTTCAGCAGCAATAAGTTTGGCTTGTGCGGCCTTGATTTCATGATTGGCTAATTCGAGCAGATGGTTTTTTTCTGATAGCGCTAGAGTACGCTGTTCAACTTTGTTTTCTAACTCTTCATTTAAATTACGCAGCTGCTGCTCTAAGGTCTTTTCCTGTTCGCGTGTCGCTTTGAGGGTGGAGCTCATTCGGTTAAATGCGGTTGCCACGACATCGATTTCATCGTTTCCTTTAACCTCGATTTGAGTCTTTAGTTCGCCCTGGCTAATGGTCTCTGCAGCGTCACGAAGTAGGGAGAGTTTATTAATCAGATAGCGTCCCAAGACAAAAGAGAAGATTGCCACTAACACCATCTCTAAAGCGGCAATGGCGTAACTCCAACGTTTAGCCTCTTCAATCGTGTTGAGTATAGGGTGGATACTAAACCCGACCTCTACCATACCGTACTGATCGCCATCGACCTCAATGACCGCTTTTGCATCAAAGATACCGTCATCAACCTCTGACGCTTCTAGGTCAATGTCACCCGGTGAGATAGTGTCGGACTGAGTTAAGGTGCGACCCTGTTGATCGAGAACACGCGCGTACAGAATGTCGTCACTTTTCATGACCTCATCGACAAACGCATTCAAAGAGGCTAGATCATAAGCTAAAACAGCGTCTTTAACGGTAATCGCAAAGAGTTTTGCGGTCGCGTTTGCGCGCTTATCCATCTCGTTGAAGTTCGTATCACGAATAAAACCGAGCATCATAACGATCAGTGTGATCAGCAGGACCGCCTCGATAGCAGCTACCCCTAGGATCGTCTTAGTTTTAATGGAGTTTCGAATCAACGCGCTGTCTCATTAAACATCTGTTTCTCATTCGTTAACTATAGTCTATAGATCCTGACTTGTTTTACTTCTTTTGTAGTAGAGAAAATATACGCCCATCTATGACAAGCAGTCCGAAACCAATGAACAAACCTCCCGTCACTTGAATCAGTGTAATGGTCTCATTAAGAACACTGATACCTAGCAGAGTGCCGCTAATAGGAACCAGAAGGGTGACCAGCATGGCGTTAGCGGCACCTGCTTTACTGATTAACTCAAAAAAGAGTATGTAAGCAAAGGATGTTGAGGCTACTGCCAGGGCTAATATTGAAGCGATCACGCTGAAAGAGGGTAGCGTGTCGGGTAAATCGGTTGAGGTCAGTATCAGTACTGGAATCATAATAAGGCTTGAGGCGCTAAGCTGGCATGTCGCAGACTGAATCGAGTTGCGTCCGGCGAGGTGGCGTTTCGCCCATAATCCAGAAAAACCATAACTCACGGTCGCTAAAAAGCTAAACATAACTCCCAGTGGATCGGTGTGTAGAGCCAATTGGGTTAGGCCGCTAAGCAGAGCGACACCCAATACGCCCAACAGACTGCCAATGACTTTATTGGGTTTGAGTAACTCCTCTTTAAATAGGGCTAACACAATAAAGGTGCAGATCGGTGTCATGGCGTTGATGATGGAGGCCAATGAGACACTGATCAGTGTTTGTGCATAAAAGATGAAGGTAAAGGGGATGACGTTATTGAGCAGCCCCATAACAAAAAATTTCTTCCAGGTATCAACATCTTTAGGAAGCGGAACTTTGAAAAGAGGCAGCAGGCTTAACATCACCAGTGCTGCAATCATCACCCTTAAAAAAACCAGTAGAAGGGGATCTATCTCTTGAACGGCAATACCGATAAATAGAAACGAGCCACCCCAAAGCAGCGACAGTGTGAAAAGATTGAGCAGTTGTGAAGTAGGCATCTAATCGGTTGATCTCTATTTATTTGCAAGCTTAGCCATCATAAGGGAACCGATGGTTGTTCACCTAGTATTTCATCATTTGACTTTGCCTGATTATGCCTTGATTCAAAAGCGGTTCTTTCGCATTATGTGCTGAATAATTAATGATAAGGACAGACTATGTCAGGACTACTGCCAAACGTTGATCCAGATGGATTGCTAGAATTCTCGGTTGTTTACACAGACCGCTCCCTAAACCACATGTCGAATGCCTTTCAGCATGTCATGCGTGATCTTTCGGGTCAGTTAAAATCCGTCTACAACGCCGATGCAGTTGCGATCATTCCTGGTAGCGGTACCTTTGGTATGGAAGCGGTGGCTCGACAGTTTGCTAACGGCAAAAAAGCGATGGTGATTCGCAACGGTTGGTTTAGTTACCGTTGGACTCAAATCTTTGAGATGGCAGGCTTGCCTCGTGAAGAGTTGGTTCTAAAAGCCCGTTTTGATTCAGACGATGCGCAAGCGCAACTCTCTCCGTACCCCATTGAAGAGGCGGTGGATGCCATTCGTAACGAGCGACCAGATGTGGTCTTTGCACCACACGTCGAAACCTCGGCCGGTATGATTCTGCCAGATGAGTACATTAAATCCATTGCGGATGCGGCTCATGAAGTGGGTGCGCTGTTTGTTCTGGACTGTATTGCGTCAGGTGCCATCTGGGTTGATATGAAGGCTCTGGGTGTTGATCTTCTCTGCAGTGCGCCACAGAAGGGGTGGAGTGGTTCACCTTGTGCGGGCCTTGTGATGATGAGTCAACGAGCTCGTGATGCGATCGAGAATACCACTAGTAACTCCTTTGCTTGCGACCTTAAAAAGTGGCTTCAGATCATGGAAGCTTACGAAAACGGTGGCCACGCCTACCATGCCACTATGCCTACCGATGGTTTGCGTCAGTTACGTGATGTTATGGCCGAGGCTGAGAAGTTCGGCTTTGCTGAACTGAAAGCGGCTCAAGCACGCTTAGGTAAAGAGGCTCGAGAACTACTGGCATCACGTGGCATTAAGAGCTTAGCGGCTGACGGCTTTGGAGCGCCTGGTGTCATCGTTAACCACACGACCGACAGCGATATTCAAAATGGCTCTCGCTTTGCACAAGCAGGTTTCCAAATCGCAGCGGGCGTGCCACTCATGTGTGATGAGCCGGAAGGCTTCTGTACCTTCCGTATCGGTCTGTTCGGTATCGATAAGTTAATGAACGTTGATCGTACGTTGGATTACTTGAAAGAGGCGCTAGATAAGGCGGGTATTTAAGAGTTGGAGCGGTCTTACCAAGGCCGCGATGCTCTTCTTCGCGGTGTCTGGCTTCAGCCTGACACCTAATCGCCTCATCTTCGATAAGGCTCCAATAGGTCGCTTCGCACTCCGTGCTAGCTCCTACGATTGGGTTCGTCACTGTTGGAGCGGTCTAGAATAGGCCGCGATGCTCTTCTTCGCGGTGTCTGGCTTCCAGCCTGACACCTAATCGCCTCATCTTCGATAAGGCTCCAACAAGGAGAAGCGATCCGATTTAATAAAACACCCGCTCTACAAACCAAATCGCTCCAAGTAGCGAAATCCCCAAACTTAACGGTATGCGTACCCAGCGATTCCAAAAAGCTTTGGATGAGAACCAGTATCCAACCAGCAGATGCGCAATCACAAGTGTTGCGAGTTGCCCGAGCTCCACGCCAATATTGAAGGCGATTAAGCTCTCTACGAAACTATCCGACTGTAAGCCGATTTCGCGTAGCACACCTGCAAATCCTAGTCCGTGTAACAATCCAAAGCCAAAGACCAGCCCAATTCGGGATTTAGAGACTCGATCTTTAAACAGGTTTTCAATGGCAACATAGACAATCGACAAGGCGATCAGAGGCTCCACAATGTATGGGGGTATGTTCACAAGCCCAAGAATGGCCAGAGCTAGCGTTAATGTATGCGCGGCTGTGAAGGCGGTGACCTGCCATAGAAGATCCTTGAGACGTTGGCTCAATAGATAGAGGCCGAGCACAAACAGAATGTGATCAAGGCCTAAGGGTAATATGTGTTCAAATCCCAGCTTTACGTAATCCAAAAGACCTTGGCGCTTCAACTCAAGACGACTTAAATTGATCGCTTCCGATTGAGTGCCTGCGGCTACCCAAGATGCCCCTTTGATTTCACCCTGTTCACTTAACCGGACGACGGCATCGCTATAGGCCTCTGGCCAGCTGAAGGTGATCTCTGACGAGGCTAAATCGACCGTAAAACGGTAGGTGACTAAAGATTGGCGGGCCAGATCAATATCGGGTTGATCGATAACGGCTAGATCAGTGCTAAGAAGTGATTTAGTCACGGGCCCATCAGTTGAGGCGAGTGTGATCTGATTAAACAGCTTAACAACGAAGGGATCTGCTTTAGTTGAAAGCTCATCGGTGGACAGTGCTCTTAATTGATTATACTGATCAGCGGTGGGGGCGTTATCAGTATCCGCATGTTCAGTCCCGATTTCGCTCATCAGAGCCTCTAAGTTGGTATCAATGCGCATTTCCAAACTATTGTCGGGTAATACTTCCATCTCAATGATGGTTGGAGTAATTTCATGGGCTCGGCTTAACGTGCTGACTAATAATAGTAGAGTGCCAAGAAGGCCAAAATAGAGATGAGCACGTAGAGTCATTAAATTTCCTTAACGGAGCTGGATGTGAAAATAGTTAAACCATTAGCACTGATAGTAGCGATTAGTTCATCGTTCGCAAGTGCTCATGAGCAATGGTTAGAGCCTAGCCAGTATCAGGTACGTCCGGAAGCTACGATAAAAGCGGATATCCGGATTGGGCAAAACTTCAAAGGGTACGCCTATCCCTACCTAGAACATGAGACTGAGCAGTTTATTGAACGAGATCTGTCTGGTGTTCGAAATGTTGATGCCATCACCGGAGATAAGCCGGCTTACACCTCTAAAATGCCCGAAATGGGTTTTCGCTGGGTGGCGCTTGAGTCTAAGGCTTATGATCTAACCTTTGATAGCGAGAAGAAGTTTGTCGATTATATCAACGGCGAAGGCCTTGAGTGGGTGCTCGATTGGTATCAGGCGCAGGGTAAATCCAGAGAGGGTGTAACAGAGACCTACTATCGCCATGCTAAAACACTCTTTTCCGTTGAAGGCAGTGAAGAGGCTGAATGGCTAACCGAACCTTTGGGTCACCGTTTGGAGCTGATCCCGGTTGCATCCTTCACCCAGTGTTCCACCGCCCCCACATTCCAACTCTTATGGCAGGGTAAACCGCTTGAGGGCGCCCTTGTAAGACGGTTTGTTAAAGGTAAACGCGGGACAGAACAGTACCGTACTAACCAGAATGGTAAAGTAAGATTTACTGCACAAGAGGGTCCATTTTTAATCAATGCCGTTCGTATTGATTACGGATCTGAACCAAGAGCTAAGGGTAAGGATTGGGTCAGTGATTGGGCCTCTTTAACTTACCAGTGTCAAAAATAAAGGATTAATAATGAGCGAGACAGTTAAAGCGATTCGAATTGAGCAGAATGGCGGTCCAGAAGAGATGAAGTTGGTTGATGTCGAACTTCCTGAACTGGGCGAGTTTGATGTGTTGGTTCGTCATGAAGCGGTAGGTCTTAACTACATTGATGTCTACTTCCGCACCGGTCTCTACCCACAAGAGATGCCGGGCAAGATTGGCATGGAAGGTAGCGGTGTGGTTGAGGCAATTGGCTCAGGTGTGACCTATGTCAGCGTCGGTGATCGAGTGGCTTACGCGGGGCAACCTCTTGGCGCCTACAGTCAAAAGCGCGTGATGCCGCAGGATACGTTGATTCAACTACCAGAGAGCATCAGCTTCGAGCAGGGTGCTGCTATGATGCTGCAAGGTCTAACCGTTCAGTACCTTCTGAATGACAGCTACAAGGTGCAGGCGGGCGATACCATCCTGCTTCATGCTGCAGCAGGCGGTGTCGGTTTGATTGCTGTGCAGTGGCTTAAGGCATTGGGTGCGCGTGTTATAGGTACGGTCGGCAATCAGGCTAAAGCGGATTTGGCTAAGAGCTTTGGTTGCGATGAGACGATCATCTACACCGAAGAGGATTTTGTTGCTCGTACTCGTGAGCTGACGGATGGTAAAGGGGTGCAAGCGGTCTACGACTCTATTGGTAAAGATACCTTTATGCAGTCACTCGACTGTTTAGCACCGCGTGGCACGATGGTTTCGTTTGGTAACGCAACCGGTGCGGTTCCAGCGTTCGAGATTGGCATGTTGGCGGCAAAAGGGTCCCTTAAAGTGACTCGCCCGACACTGATGACCTATGTTCATGATCGTCCTATGTTGGAGAGTATGGCCAAGGATCTGATCGCGCGCGTTGAATCAGGGCAGGTGAAGATTGAAGTCAATCAGCGTTACCCCTTGGCTGATGCAGCGCAAGCTCACATCGATTTGGAGTCGCGTCAAACGACCGGCTCGACGGTGTTGTTGCCTTAAAGCTGAGCTTGAATATTGGGTGGGTGACTGGCTTTTAGCCTGTCATCCTCTCTTTCAGCCACTACAGGTTTGCAATGTTGGAGTCTTATCGAAGATGAGGCGAAATAGGTGTCAGGCTAAAGCCAGACACCTCCAAGGGGAGTTCCAAGACCACTCCAACATCATTTGGTGCTAGTCACACACTCTTGATTTCACAGCCCAATCGCTCAGCTTCGCTGCGCTGATGGGTCACCATAATCAACATCTTCTGTTGTTCGGTTAATTGTCTATCGATCCAGTCCAAAACCTTCTCCTTAGTCTCGCTGTCTAAGCCTGTTAGAGGCTCATCCAGGACAATGATCGGTTCAGGACGCAGTAGGGTTCTGATAATTCCAATACGCTGACGTTGCCCACCAGAGAGCTGATTAGGCATCTTGTTGAGATAGCAGAGCAGATCCAGTTCTTGCATCGCCTCTTGGATGCGTTTGTCCGGGTTTTGATGCTTGTCCAAACCCAATCTCAAGTTCTGCTGGATGGTTAAGTGTTCAAAGAGATTATCCTCCTGAAACAGCATCGCGACAGGACGCTCTTCTGGAGGCTGATCAGTAATCACCTGATCATTGAAGCGCACTTCACCTGATTTAATCGGTGCAAAGCCGGCAATAGCCAACAGTAGAGTTGTTTTACCAATACCGCTTTGGCCAAGGAGAGCGACTCTGGATTGGTCAGGGACCAACAAGTCGTAACAGTACTCCCAATCGGGGTAGCTGACTATGAGGTTGTTGATCTGCAGGCCAAGGTTATTGCTCATGGTGAACACTGCGCTCCAGTAGAATTAATAGCAGGTAGCAAAGTCCCAACAGAATTACCGATGTGATAGCGGCCTCTGACATACGATAGGTACCAGCAAAGGTGTAGATCAGCCAGGGGAGGGTCGGTGATTCATAACTGCCAAATATAGCAAAAATGGAGACATCACCTAAGGCCAACAGAAGTCCCAAAGAGAAAGCGGCTAGTAGTGAGCGTCGAATAAAGGGGTAGATGATGCGCACTCTCTCCATCGGTGTGAGTTTTAAATTGCCTACTAGTTTTGCATATTGCGAATCAAATTGAATGAATCTTGGGCGTAGCTGGCTGAGCAAAAAGGGTAGCAGAACAAAGGCGTTAAGCAGTATCAGCATCAGTGTGGCGTATGTCTCGAGTAGCCCACGGCTGATCAACCATATGTAACTACCGGTCGATAACACCATGGCTGGAGCGACCAGTGACTGATTGGCTAACCAACTGAATAGCGTCTCTTGTATCGGCTTAACTTGTTGGGCTGCTGTTCTGATGGGTGTTAGCAGTGCGATGGCGGTGAGAAGTGCCAATAGTGATGCGCTTAATGCGATGAGCAGTGAGACGCCCATCGCTTTCAACATAGCAGCGTAGGGGTAGTTAATTAGTGCCTCTTGATTGAGTGTCATGAACAGTGCAATTAGAGGTGCTAATAGATAGACCCACCCCAGCAGGTAGAAAGCCAATTGTATAGGCACTTTTACCCCTTGCTCCACTCGATAAGCAGGCTGCTCTCGAGTGGAACCGAGCCAGTTCACTCTGCTGGCATAGATCAGGGCAAGATAGATAAGACCGGCTATCGCAAACTGCAACCAAGCAAGGGTGAGCGCCTCGTTGAGGTTGAAGTCGTATTTAAGGGCTTGGTAGATGGCCAGTTCTAAGGTGGTGGCTTTAGGTCCACCCCCAAGCGTTAATACGATTGCAAAACTGTTAAAGCAGAGAATAAAGATTAAGCCCGCCAGTGTTGCGACCTGGCTCTTAATAGCAGGCCACTCAATGTGTCGAAGGCGTTGCCAAAAACTGAACTTAAGCTGGTCGGCTAATTGCTCTCGGCTTAAAGGGATAGAGCTGTAGCCCTGATAGAGAATACGAACGGCTAGCGGAAAGTTCAGATAAATATGGGCAATTAAGATTCCATTGAGGCCAAAGAGTTTCCACTCTTTTAACAGATCTGTAAAAGGCGATTGCGGTCCTAGCAGGTTGACGATGCCGGTAATCAATATGAGTGATGGCATCACGAACGCCAGCAGTGAGAGTCTTAGAAACTGATCTCTACCAGCGGGTCGCAAACGATGCAGGGCTCTTGCGATGGGTATTGCCAGAAGAAGAGAGCCCAAGGCACTTAACAGGGCTTGGTAGAGGGTAAAACTTACAATGTTTTGTAGGTATGTGTCTTGTAACAGTTCGGGGGTGAATCGGGTCTCTTCGAATCCGATCAACCCCCAAAAGGCGAGCACCGTCAGAGAGAGGGTGCCCAGATAAGCAACCGCACTCATCAGTGGGGTGAAAGTGCGGCCTAGTAACATCAGGAGTGGTTCACGCGATCGCTTTATTGTGAAACAGCGGTACGCCACTCACGAATCCAGCGAGCACGGTTTTCGGCCAATTCGTCACTGCCAAGTTTGATCTGCTGTGGGGTTACCAACTGCTCAAATGCCTCTGGTAGCTCTACATTATCAATAACCGGTAGCATCCAGTTGGTCACTGGTAGGATCTGCTGCGCTTCGTTTGAGATTAGAAACTCAAGGAACTGGTTCGCTAATTCAGTTTGATCGCTGTATGCGCTGATCGCGGCCACTTCAACCTGTGCTACATGTCCGTCTGTAAACTCTGCGGCCTTGTACTGATCCTTACCTTCAGCAACAACGTGGTATGCAGGCGATGTGGTGTAACTCAAAACGTAGTCAGAACCGCCCTCTAGGAACAGACTGTAAGCTTCCCACCAACCTTTGGTGACGGTAACGGTCTGCTTAGCTAGATCAGCCCATGCGGTCGCCGCTTCCTCGCCGTACGCCTTATTAACCCAGGTCATTAACCCCTGGCCTGGCGTTGACGTACGTGGGTCTTGGTAGATAACTGAGGCGTCTGAAGCTAAGAGTTCAGCAAAGCTTGTTGCTGGCGCTTGGATCTTTTGCGCGTCATAAATGAATGCAAAATAGCCGTAGTCAAAGGGTACAAACTGATTATTGTTCCAGTTTAAGTCGCTGGTGATCTTTGAGGTGTCGACGCTGTGAGATTGAACCAGACCCAGTTGCGTAGCTTCTGTCATCAAACCGTTATCAAGGCCAAGCAGTACATCGGCTTGTGTGTTGGATTTCTCGACACGTGCGCGATTCAGAATGCTGACACCATCCTCTGCTGCGACGAAATTAAGAGTACAACCACATTGTGCTTCAAAGGCTGTTTTGAGCTGAGGGCCTGGACCCCACTCAGAGACGAAGCTGTCGTAGGTGTACACGTTAAGTTCGGGCTTATCGGAAGCGACTGCCGCAAAAGAAGCAGTTAACATTGCACCGGCAACAGATAATTTGAGTGTGGTTGCTGAATCCATCAAGAAACTCCTGTAATTTAAAAAACTTAAACATCCATTATTAAGTTAGGCGTTGAATGATACTAAGTGAGCTAGAGGCTGTCATTGCATCTAGGGCGGTTTCGGGAAGTTTGTCGCAATTAATTTCAGACAAAATTCCTTTGAACAGTCAGATAGCACCTCTTGATACGTCTGCTACGCGTCATAGGATGTATCTACTTGAGGAAAAAGGGGAGCGGTTTGTTGTTAGGGCAGAACCTGACAAAGAGACCCTCCCAGGGGTGGACCCGTTTCGTGAGCGAAACATTCTAGATGCCATCGCTCATTTTCAATGGTCCCCTAAGTTAATGATCAACGAGCCTCAGCAGGGTGTGTTGATTATGCATCACGCAGGTGAATGCTCAGAGCTGCTCTCACCGGATCAAAAAACGGTTCTATTGAAGGCTATCACTGAGATGCAGAGCCTCACTGAACTGCCCATGTTAGATTATGCAGCGCTTTTTCAGCATTACCGAGATAAGCTGCGTGATTCAGGACATCAACAGTTAACTGATGAGACTGAGCAGCAACTACTCTCCCTTCCTAACATGCCTAGGGTGTTAGTTCACCATGATCTTCACCCGGGTAATATTTGCTGGCAGAATGGCGACGCCACCATTATTGATTGGGAGTACGCAGGCGTTGGAATCGCATGGTTGGATTACGCGGTGTTAATTCGAGATCTAAGCTTTACCGCAAGTGAGTTGATGCAGTTGCCTCTATTGAACGCTTTTGACGAGCAGGCGTTAACGCACTGGCTGGCCCAATCAATTCAGGTGGTCGATCAGCTTGAGATGCTCTGGTCACACTATAAATCACAGGTTACAGGTTAAGGGTAATTAGAATGAACATGAATGAACTATTAGAACAGATTAAACAGGCACCTGAGAGCGTAGAGTTCGCTGAGGTGATGGCGGTTATTGATGCATCCTTTGACCATAAACCTTCTGCTTTTGTAAATGGTGATCTAGAAAACTCAGCAGAGCAAAACCAGGGCTCGGCTAAAATTTTGAGCTTTGCTAAGCTGAATAATCTTTCTGAATCAGAGACACTGGCCTGTTTTGGTACCTACTACCGTGATGATGTGTTGGGTAATCCTGAAGGAACCGATCACGGCAATATTCGTAATTTTATGAAGTCTGGTTGGGCTGGCGTTCAGTTGCCTGAAGGTGTGTTGACGGCTAAGTAAGCTTTACTGCGCAGGTGTCTGGCTTCAGCCTGACACCACTTTACAGTTACGCTATAGCATTTCTGTAAAATGCTAAGAGAGTGGGGTCAGACCAAAGGTCATATATGGTCCGTCCCGCGTTATGCAAGATAAAAGTACCAATGGTTAAGGTGAGCTGCAGTCATATATCCGGCTTTTGATGAAGATCTCTTTCTTCTAGCCCCAATGGATTCTGCATACTT
>NZ_WBYI01000016.1:0-7328 GCF_013282965.1 Marinobacterium sp. xm-a-152
AGAATACATTGATTATTACAACAACGAGCGAATTAAGCTTAAACTAAAAGGCCTGAGTCCGATAGCATATCGAAATCAGGCCTTGAGCGCCGCTTAGAAATGAGTCCAACTTTATGGGGTCAGTTCAGGTGCCGGGTTTTTTGAATCGATAAGATCTTAAACTGAGTAGTAAAGATCGTATTCGATTGGGTGAGTTGTCTGGCTCACTTGAGCACACTCTTCACGCTTAAGTTCGATGTAAGCGTTTAGCATGTCTTCAGTGAATACGCCGCCGCGAGTTAGGAACTCGTGATCAGCTTCTAGAGCGTCCAGAGCTTCTTCTAGTGAAGAACAAACCTGTGGGATCTGAGCAGCTTCTTCAGCTGGTAGATCGTAAAGGTCTTTGTCTGCTGCATCGCCAGGGTGGATCTTGTTCTGGATACCGTCAAGACCCGCCATCATTAGCGCAGAGAACGCTAGGTATGGGTTAGCGATTGGATCAGGGAAGCGTGTCTCGATACGACGGCCTTTAGGGCTAGTTACGTATGGGATACGGATAGAAGCTGAACGGTTACGAGCTGAGTAAGCTAGCATAACTGGTGCTTCGAAGCCTGGAACAAGACGCTTGTACGAGTTAGTACCTGGGTTACATAGAGCGTTAAGCGCTTTAGCGTGCTTGATGATACCGCCGATGTAGTAAAGAGCTTCTTCAGATAGGCCCGCGTATGCGTCGCCAGCGAAGATGTTAACACCGCCTTTAGATAGAGACTGGTGAACGTGCATACCAGAGCCGTTGTCACCAACGATTGGCTTAGGCATGAACGTAGCTGTTTTACCGTAAGCGTGAGCAACGTTGTGAACTGCGTACTTAAGAATCTGAACTTCGTCAGCTTTCTTAACAAGGGTGTTACCTGCCACACCGATTTCACACTGACCAGCAGTTGCTACTTCGTGGTGGTGTACTTCTACGTGCAGACCCATCGCTGTCATCGCGTCACACATTGCAGCACGAAGATCGTGTAGAGAGTCTACTGGTGGTACTGGGAAGTAACCGCCTTTAACGCGTGGACGGTGACCTGTGTTACCGCCTTCGAATTTGCTGTTAGAAGACCATGCAGCTTCTTCAGAAGATACAGTGTAGCCACAACCAGACATGTCAGAGTGGAAGTGAACTTCGTCAAATACGAAGAACTCTGGCTCTGGACCGAACATAGCGCTGTCAGCGATACCTGTTGATTTCAGGTACTCTTCTGCACGCTTAGCAACAGAACGTGGATCACGCTCGTAACCAAGACCTGTAGCAGGCTCAACGATGTCACAACGGATGATGACTGTTGCATCTTCAGAGAATGGATCAACGATAGATGAAGAGTCATCTGGACGAAGGATCATGTCAGAGTCGTTAATACCCTTCCAACCTTGGATAGATGAGCCATCAAACATTTTGCCGTCTTCGAAGAAGTCGTCACCCATTTCGTGAACTGGGATAGTTACGTGCTGCTCTTTACCTTTAGAGTCTGTAAAGCGAAGGTCGATCCACTTCGCGTCAGTTTCTTTGATCAGATTTAGTGTCTGTTCAGACATTATGGCTCTCTCCATTATCAGATATTGCCAGACTAGTAGCCTTGGGTTTAAGCCTGCACCATGCAAGCTCAGTCTTCCTAACGAGCTAGCAAACAGTATGCCAACTCGAAAAAAGTCTTTATTTACGGTGATTTACCGCATCAGCAACGAATCACCAATGACAATAAACGCACCAATTTGATGCACACCTAAAACATACGCACCACAATGGTGCTTTAAACTATTACTAGTCTGTCGATGTGTGCCAATATGATACTCCAGCCAAAAAATTTTGCACTAGATTCGCTTCTAACAATTGTTCATATGGTCCAAATTTATTGGCTATTAATTCGCCTTGATCACGCTCGACGCGTATAATCCGCGCATCTTTAATTAATGAGACTCACCTCGTGATCGAAAATCTTCGCAATATCGCCATCATCGCACACGTCGACCATGGCAAAACCACCCTAGTTGATAAACTTCTAGAGCAGTCAGGTACCCTTGGCCGTCGTGATGAAGGCGCTGAGCGCGTCATGGACTCAAACGACCAAGAGAAAGAGCGTGGCATCACCATCCTTGCCAAAAACACCGCCATCACTTGGAACGACTACCGCATCAACATCGTCGATACTCCTGGGCACGCCGATTTCGGTGGTGAGGTAGAGCGTGTTATGTCGATGGTTGACTCGGTCCTTCTGCTTGTTGATGCAGTTGATGGTCCAATGCCACAAACACGCTTCGTTACTCAGAAAGCCTTTGCACGCGGCCTTAAGCCAATCGTTGTTATCAACAAAATCGACCGTCCTGGTGCACGTCCAGATTGGGTTATGGATCAGGTTTTCGAACTGTTCGACAACCTAGGCGCTACCGATGAGCAGTTGGACTTCCCGATTGTCTACGCCTCAGCGATCAACGGTATTGCGGGTGATGATCACGAAGCTATGGCTGACGATATGACGCCTCTATTTGAAGCGATCATCAAGCACGTTGATGCGCCTCACGTCGATACAGAAGGTCCATTCCAGATGCAGGTCTCTGCGTTGGACTACAACAGCTTTGTCGGTGTTATCGGTGTGGGTCGTATCTCACGCGGTAAGATCTCTACCAACACGCCTGTTAAAGTCATCGATTCACACGCAAAAATGCGTTCAGGTCGTATCCTTAAGATCATGGGCTACCACGGTCTTGATCGTGTCGATGTCGACAGTGCACAAGCAGGTGACATTGTCTGTATTACCGGTCTAGACGAACTCAACATCTCAGATACGCTGTGTCACCCAGATGTTGTTGAAGCACTACCAGCACTCTCTGTCGATGAGCCAACCGTCTCTATGACATTCCAGGTCAACGACTCTCCGTTTGCCGGTAAAGAGGGCAAATTCGTTACCAGCCGTAACATCAAAGAGCGTCTAGAGCGCGAATTGATTCACAACGTAGCACTGCGTGTAGAGCCGGGTGATAGCCCTGAGAAATTCCGTGTATCAGGTCGTGGTGAACTTCACCTATCGGTACTGATTGAGACCATGCGCCGTGAAGGCTTCGAACTTGGCATCAGCCGTCCTGAAGTAATTCAGAAAGAGGTAGATGGCGAAATCCACGAACCTTACGAGATCGTTATGATCGACGTTGAAGAGCAGCACCAGGGCTCGATCATCGAAGAGCTAGGCATGCGTCGCGGTGACATGACGAATATGGAAGTTGACGGCAAAGGCCGCTGTCGCCTGACCTTTATGATCCCTTCTCGCGGTTTGATCGGCTTCCGTAGCCAATTCCTAACCATGACGTCTGGTACTGGTATCATGAACTCAATCTTTGACCACTACGGTGTGGTGAAAGAGGGTGAGACGGTGACTCGTAACAACGGCGTACTGGTTTCGATGGTTAACGGTAAAGTACTGGGCTACGCACTCTTCTCTCTTCAGGAGCGCGGTCGCCTCATGATCGGTCCAAACATTGAAGTGTACGAAGGCATGGTCATTGGTATCCATAGCCGCTCGAATGACCTAACGGTTAACCCAACCAAAGGTAAGCAGCTAACCAACGTCCGAGCCTCAGGTACTGATGAGAACATCGTGCTAACGCCACCTATCCGCTTTACTCTAGAGCAGGCTCTAGACTTCATTGAAGATGATGAGTTGGTTGAAGTAACACCTGAGAACATCCGTATTCGTAAGAAGTTCTTGAAAGAGCATGAGCGTAAACGCGCTAAGCGTTAATTAATTTGCAATAAATGCAAAACATAAAACGGTGCCAATGCAAATTGAGCACCGTTTTTTTATATTCAAACGAAATAAACGGAGTAAACTAAAGTCCAAGAAATCTTGAAGTGACAAACTAGGAACCACCTAATGACCAACAGCATTTTTTACCGGGTCAGCCCTATTCTTTTTTCAATTATTGGTATGGCGCTTAGCCACAACCTATTCTTTATCATCCTCCCTTTAAGAATGCAGTCGGCGGGCATTGAGTCTTCACAAGTCGGTATTGCTATGGGTATGTTTGCCGCCGGCTCTATCCTGGCAGGGATGTTTGGGGCCAAAGTCGTCAACCGCGTCGGTCATATCCGCGCCTTTGCAACAATGGCTGCAACACTGTCGATCGTCTCAATACTGCACACACTTCTTGAATCGTTCATCATCACTTCCCTGTTAAGGGTCGTTGCAGGCTTCTGCTTCATCACCAGTTTTATTACTCTGGAGAGCTGGCTTAATGTCACCAGTGATAGCAGCAACCGCGGTAAACTGTTCAGTGTCTACCAGATATTCTTTGCTGTCGGATTCGGTTCAGCACCTTTTGTGATGAACATTTTCGAAGAGAGTGATTTTAGACTGTTCGGTATTATCAGCGCCGTATTAGCGATCGCTCTGATTATTATGTCGATGTCACGCATGCCAGCACCCGAGCTACCTGGCCGAAGCCGCCCAATGTCATTTGGGCAACTATGGAAGGTCTCTCCATCAGGTACTCTATCTTGCCTGGTGGCGGGTTCTATTGGCTCCGCAAGCGTATCACTGATCGCTCTATACGCTTACGATCGAGGCTTTAGCGGCACACTACTATCAATCATTTTAGGCTCCTATTTGCTTGGGGGCCTCATGACACAATACCCAACTGGCTGGTTTGCGGATCGTTTCGATAAACGTACGGTGGGCGCTGTATTAATGATGATTGGTGTCGGTGCAAATGCCGTCATCATTATCGATTTTTACAGCGCTCTACCCACCTGGTTCGTCACCTTCTTCTTCCTACTGTCAGGGGGCGCTGGGGCCGCTATTTTCCCGCTAGCTGTGACACAGGTGTTCGACCACATCGACAGTAAAGAGGCGATGCCTGCAACCAGTATGATGCAAATTCTATTAGGCGTCGGTGGTGTCGTCGGCCCTATCGTGGCGGGCGCTATGATGGAGTGGTTTAGCTCTGTTTGGCTCTACTTCTACGTCATTTCACTGCATCTACTGCTGATGCTCTTCTTATTAGTGCGTAAGCTCTTCTTGCGAACCGAACGTCTAGAACCCGCTCAGCCCTACCAGTTCACAACCAACCCTGCATCCGTGCCTCCTCTTGAGGAGTACGTGGCTGCAGAGATTGCAGAGCCGGCGCTTAAACTGTTGATTGAGGCACTCAAACAGAACCCGAAAGATCCTCAGCACCTAATAAAAACTGCACTGGAATCTGCTCACCTAAAAGCAGAAGAGGTAGCATTACAGATGGTATTAAAGCTGCCCAAACGAGCGGGTGAGTTAACCGAACACTTAGTCACAATCTATCCAGAGAATCGACTAAAGGTAGCTAAGTCATTGACCGACTTCTTTGATCTGCATAAAACCCGTATCAATTACGCCATTGTGGGAGGGCTTAAAACGGATGCGAGCCCACAGGAGATATTTGAGATCGATCGATTAATTGAGCTGCGTAAGAAACGCCTAGAAGATGCGGGGTTACCAGTAGAATGAGAACACTCTACCCAGAAATAAGTGCCTACCACAGCGAGCAACTGGATGTAGGCAAAGGGCACAGCCTCTTTTTAGAGCTTTCAGGCAACCCCAATGGCGAGCCTATTCTGTTCGTCCACGGCGGGCCAGGCGGTGGTTGTTCGCCCGAGCATCGACGCTTTTTTAACCCAGAACATTACAAAATCATTCTATTTGATCAACGCGGCTGTGGGCGCTCGACGCCGCATGGCAGTTTAGAAAACAACACAACGGAACACTTAATCGCTGATATTGAAAAGATTCGTACCCATCTCGGCCTAGATAAGTGGGCACTATTTGGCGGTAGTTGGGGTTCTACGTTAAGCCTTGCCTACGCACAATCTCACCCAGAGCGAGTCAATGCACTGTTTCTAAGAGGTATATTCCTCTGTCGACCTAGAGATATTCAGTGGTTTTACCAAGAGGGAGCAAGCTATGTATTCCCTGACCATTGGGAATCATTTATAGCACCGATACCGGCCGATCAGAGAAACGACATGGTCAGCAGCTACTATAAAGTTCTGACCAGTGATAATGAACTAGAGCGTATGGCAGCAGCAAAGGCTTGGTCTATTTGGGAGGGACGCTGCTCCACATTAGATCCTAACCCTAGTTTGGTTGACCACTTTGGTAATCCTCATGTCGCATTAGCCATGGCGCGTATCGAAGCACACTATTTTGCCAACAACTCTTTTATGTCTGAAAACCAACTGCTCAATCACTGTGATCGCATCAAAAAGATACCGACCTGGATTGTTCATGGCCGATATGACATGGTTTGCCCTATTGAGCAGGCACACCTATTGGCTAAAGAACTGCCTCAAGCAAACTTTGATATCGTTCGTGATGCCGGACACTCAGCCTTTGAGCCGGGCATTACAGACCGTTTAATCCATGCCACCGATCAGTATCTGGAGTTAACCAGCTAATGAAAGGACTTATTCAACGAGTCAGCAGTGCTAGCGTTGTAGTAGACGGCAACTGCGTCGGTGAAATAGATCATGGGATACTTCTTTTACTCGGTGTAGAGAAAGAGGATGACCGATCAAAAGCCGATAAACTACTCGACAAGGTGATCAACTACCGCATCTTTAGCGATGAATCGGACAAGATGAACCTTAGCCTTAAAAATATTGAAGGCGAGTTACTGGTGGTCTCTCAATTTACGCTGGTAGCCGAAACCTCCAAGGGCAAACGACCGGGTTTTTCAAAAGGGGCATCTCCAGCACTGGGTGAAGAGCTCTACAACTACTTTGTAGAAGCGGCTAACAAAACGGGGCTTAAAGTTGCGACCGGGAAGTTTGGTGCCGATATGAAAGTATCACTAACCAATGATGGGCCGGTTACGTTTTGGTTGGAGAGTTAGGAGCCGTTGGAGCGGTCTTGCGAAGGCCGCGATGGATTGGAGCGTAATTGGACAGCAGATGACAGGCTAAAGCCAGTCACTGATGTTCTTAACTCGCTACGGAGCTACGGTGACTGGCCTTCAGCCTGTCATCCGCTATAAACGTTGGCAGAGGGTCTCTTACGAAGTCCGACTGTAGGAGCGAACTGCCGCGTAGCGGCAGACCGCGATCACCGCGAAGCGGTGTATCAATGATTATGGACTGGTGCGAGGTTTATCTGACGGAGTGCCGGTGACTGGCCTTCAGCCTGTCATCCGCTGTTGACGTTGGCAGAGATCTTTTTTAAAACCGTTGGAGCGGTCTTGCAAAGGCCGCGATGGATTTGGCAGAGATCCTTTACGAAGCTCTCAATGACCTACAATAGGTGCCGAGCGTTGCTCGTCATCGCTTCGCGACGCTTGCAGCG
>NZ_WBYI01000017.1:0-3763 GCF_013282965.1 Marinobacterium sp. xm-a-152
GGGTATGTACTTCTGCGTTTGTTATAGTCTGCGTCATGGTCCGTCTCCTTTGGATAAAAGTGTGGTAACTAATATCCTGGCACATTGTGATGCCGTTTAAGAAGCGGGACGGACCATCCCATTAGACCCCTTTTTTGTTGGAGCGTTGGAGCGGTCTTGAAAAGGCCGCGATTTTATCGCCTCATCTTCGATAAGGCTCCTACAAAGAGCTTCGCCTCATCTAGGATAAGGCTCCAACAAAGCTCCCTCGACAATGTGGGCTTAAACAAACAAAAAGTTGCGAATCAGCTCTTTACCACCTTCGGTCGCAAAGGACTCTGGGTGGAATTGGATGCCATGGATTGGATACTCTTTGTGCTTCACACCCATAATCTCAAAGGCACCGCCTTGGCGGATTCGATCGATGTTGGTTAGATCGTTCTGCTTAAGTTCACCGACTGCAGCAGTGACCTCTAAACAGTCTGGAATCGACTCCGACTCTGCAATGAGCGAGTGGTAGCGCATCACCTCAAGTTGATCGGGGATGTTTTTAAATACCCCCTCAGCGTTGTGAGTGATCGGGCTGATCTTACCATGCATAGGCAGTGGGGCTTTCACCACCTTTCCACCAAAACAGTGGACGATACCTTGCATCCCTAAACAGACACCCATTAGCGGCGTCTCTTTGCCTAGGGTGGTTATGATATCAGCACAGACACCAAAGTATTTAGGGTCATCCGGTGAACCGGGGCCGGGCGAGATAATGATTCTGTCTGGGTTGGCCTGGCGTACTGCCTCAACATCGACCTCATCATTGCGTTTTACAATGATCTCAAAATTATCCAAGTGGCCTGCGAGTTGCTCCGCTTCAAGAATCTCGCCAATGAACTGGTAGAGGTTGTAGGTGAAGGAGTCGTAGTTATCGATGATGTAAACCTTCATGGTTGTCGTATCGGTCACGCCTGTTCCTCCACCATAAATTGATCCAGTACTTTTTTAGTGCCGGCAAACTTGCGACGAATCTCTTCGTACTCATCTTCCGGATTAGAGTCGTAGACATTACCACCACAGGTCTGCACATACGCCTGTTCACCGTTGGCAAATACCGTGCGAATCGGAATGGCAAAGGTACAATCACCATTGAAGGAGAAGTGACCGACTGCACCCCCGTATGGGCCGCGTCCATCTGCCTCCAACTCATCAATAATCGTCATCGCCTCAATTTTGGGCGCACCTGTTAGTGTGCCGGCAGGGAAGTTGCTGGCTAAAGCAGAGAACATATCGTGCTCGTCAGAGATAATGCCGACAATCTCACTGGAGATATGCTGAACGTGACTGAATCGTTTGATGTCCATAAGGTTGCGCACTTTAACGGTACCAAAGCGTGCCACTCGACCGATGTCGTTTCGGTGTAGATCGACGATCATATTGTGCTCTGCAATCTCTTTAGGGTCGTTAAGAAGAGCACGAGCTAACTGCTGATCTTCAACGGCATCGGCGCCACGTTTTGTTGTGCCGGCCAGTGGGAAGGTCTCCATCTCACCCTGACGTAAGCGGAAGAGCAGTTCGGGACTTGCGCCAATCAACTTCTGTTCACCAAACTTAACGTAGTACATCTGCGGCGATGGGTTCACTTCACGTAACTGTTCGTAAATGTTGATAGTGTCACCCTCTAGACGGAAGCGCTTTTTAAAGCCCACTTCCGTCTGGAAAATCTTACCCTCAATGATGTCCTGTTTAACCTTCATAACAGCATCAGCATGATCTTGTTGGGTCATGGTATCGCCGAGGTTGTAGATCTTCAGCGGGCCATTGGCAGGGCAGTCGGAAGCGAGAATCTCATCGACCAACTCAATGCGGCTATCAGTGTAGTAGAAGTAGAAAACTTCACCGGTCATTTTGTCGAGAATTAGACCGTCTTTAAAAACACCAAAACGGAAGATATCGAACATCTCACTGTGTTGTAGGTTCAGTGAGGGTTCAAAGTAGTTCATACAGTCGTAACCGATATAGCCGGTCAGACCACCCGCATATTTTCGCGAGATGATGTTTTGTGGGACGATCTCACGTAGAAGGTAGTATGGGTTTTCACTGGCATAAGACTCGCGGTTGCCTTGGCGATCCTCGATATGAAGGTAGCCTTCGTCGGCCCACAAAATTTGCTCAGGATCAAAACCGATGATGGAGTGGCGTGAGATGTAACTCTCTTCACCCAAAGATTCGAGCATCACGCAGTTATCAAAGCGCTTTTCGATCTTTTTAAACAGTTGGAAAAAATCGATGTCGGCCGCCATTTTGACGTATTGAGGTTTTCTGGGAAGCTCAATTTTGGCCGGTTTACGGTTAATCATTCGTTACCTTCTTTGGCTTTCAATGCGCGCGATCCGCGCGTCACGGTCGCAATACCTACACCTAGCTGTTTCGCAATTTCACGTTGGGGAACACCACCCTCTAAAAGCCGGAAGATCTGTAATCGTTTACTGATCTCTGTGACCTCACTGGGTGTTAACAGTTCCTGCAGCGCATTGGAAAGTGCCTCTTCACTTTGACAAGAGAAGAGGTGAGCAATGAGTTGATCAAAATGGCTAGATGTATTCATGTACTAGTACAATAGCACAATGCTTTTCCAGTGAACAGCGCTTTTTAGGATTGTCTGAAGGGCGCTAGGGGATTAAACTGTCGCCTCTTTTTTGAACTACTGGAGTGACTTCCCGATGGGTCGTGCGTATCAAAACCGAAAAGCCTCTATTGCTAAAACTTCTGACCAGAATGCTAAGGTCTACAGTCGTTACAGCCGTGAAATTTACATGAGTGCCAAATCCGGTGGTTCGGATCCCAATGCTAACCTGTCTCTGCGTAGCTTGCTTGATCGTGCTAAAAAAGATCAGGTACCTGCGCACGTTATCGATAAAGCGATCGATAAAGCGCAAGGTGGTGGCGGTGAAGACTTCGCACCTGCTCGATATGAAGGTTACGGCCCAGGCGGCTCAATGGCGATCATTGAGTGTCTAACTGACAACCCGAACCGTACCTTTGGTGATGTTCGCCAAGCCTTTACTAAGACTAAGTGTAAAATCGGTAACCAAGGTGCTGTAGCGCACATGTTTGAACACGCTGCGGTATTTGTATTCAAACACGATGACGAAGACGCTGTGCTTGAAGCGCTGATGGTAGCCGACGTTGATGTAACCGATCTAGAGAACGAAGAGGGGTTGCTAACTGCCTTTGTTGCTCCTACGGACTACTTCAAAGCTAAAACGGCTCTAACTGAGATGGGCATCACGGATCTTGAAGTAGAAGAGATCCAGTGGGTACCTAACAGCTACACAGAGATCAGCGAAGAAGATCAGGTGTTGTTTGATAAGTTCCTAGGCATGCTAGAAGATCTTGATGATGTTCAGCACGTTTACCACAACGTTCAGCTGTAAAGAGTGACGTTGAATGAAGGCTCCCTAGGGAGCCTTTTTTGTTGGAATAAGCCTTTTTGTTGGAGCGATCTTGAAAAGGTCGCGATGATCCCAATCGCCTCATCTACGATAAGGCTCCAACAAGTCGCAGTAGGCATATGGCTGTAGGAGCTAGCCCATAGGGCGAAGCGATGGTTAAGAAGGGATTAACTCGCGACATCCTTGTCGCCTAAATAAAAAGCCCCGCTTGTGAACTGACCCCCAATAGTTGGACATAACAATCCAATTATCGGGGGTCTTTTTATGTCCAGGTATAACAGAGTATTTAAACTGCAATTAGCAAAGCTTTGTGAAACTCAAAGCTCGGCGAGTTTGTC
>NZ_WBYI01000018.1:0-3230 GCF_013282965.1 Marinobacterium sp. xm-a-152
CCCCACACTACCATCGGCGATGACGCGTTTCACGACTGAGTTCGGTAAGGGATCAGGTGGTTCCACGTCTCTATTGTCACCAGGCAAAACTGGTTAACGCATTGGATACTGTAAGATGCGTCTTGGTTGTCTATACAAGCTACAACCGTTAAATCAATCATTAAACCACTCAGCTGTTCATCTGAAGCTTCCGCTCTCAGACAGCTTTGGCGTTATATGGTCAAGCCTCACGAGCAATTAGTACTGGTTAGCTCAACGCCTCACAACGCTTACACACCCAGCCTATCAACGTCCTAGTCTTGAACGGCTCTTTAGGGACCTTAAAGGTCCAGTGAGATCTCATCTTGAAGGGGGCTTCCCGCTTAGATGCTTTCAGCGGTTATCCCGTCCGAACATAGCTACCCGGCAATGCCACTGGCGTGACAACCGGAACACCAGAGGTTCGTTCACTCCGGTCCTCTCGTACTAGGAGCAACTCTTCTCAAATCTCAAACGCCCACGGCAGATAGGGACCGAACTGTCTCACGACGTTCTAAACCCAGCTCGCGTACCACTTTAAATGGCGAACAGCCATACCCTTGGGACCGGCTTCAGCCCCAGGATGTGATGAGCCGACATCGAGGTGCCAAACACCGCCGTCGATGTGAACTCTTGGGCGGTATCAGCCTGTTATCCCCGGAGTACCTTTTATCCGTTGAGCGATGGCCCTTCCATACAGAACCACCGGATCACTAGAACCTACTTTCGTACCTGCTCCACGTGTCTGTGTCGCAGTCAAGCACCCTTTTACTCTTGCGCTCAATGCATGATTTCCGACCATGCTGAGGGTACCTTCGTGCTCCTCCGTTACTCTTTGGGAGGAGACCGCCCCAGTCAAACTACCCACCACACACTGTCCTCGATCCCGATAAGGGACCTGAGTTAGGACTTCAACGTTACCAGGCTGGTATTTCAAGATCGGCTCCACTTGAACTGGCGTCCAAGTTTCAAAGCCTCCCAGCTATCCTACACAAGTAAGGTCAAAGTCCAGTGTGAAGCTATAGTAAAGGTTCACGGGGTCTTTCCGTCTAGCCGCGGGTACGCTGCATCTTCACAGCGAGTTCAATTTCACTGAGTCTCGGGTGGAGACAGTGTGGCCATCGTTACGCCATTCGTGCAGGTCGGAACTTACCCGACAAGGAATTTCGCTACCTTAGGACCGTTATAGTTACGGCCGCCGTTTACTTGGGCTTCGATCAAGAGCTTCGCCGGAGCTAACCCCATCAATTAACCTTCAAGCACCGGGCAGGCGTCACACCCTATACGTCCACTTTCGTGTTTGCAGAGTGCTGTGTTTTTAATAAACAGTCGCAGCCACCTGGTATCTTCGACCGGCCTCAGCTTAGGGAGCAAGTCCCATCACCAAAACCGGCGCACCTTCTCCCGAAGTTACGGTGCCATTTTGCCTAGTTCCTTCACCCGAGTTCTCTCAAGCGCCTTGGTATTCTCAACCTGACCACCTGTGTCGGTTTGGGGTACGATCCCACATAACCTGAAGCTTAGAGGATTTTCCTGGAAGCCGGGCATCAACTACTTCACTCCATATAGGAGCTCGTCATCAGATCTCAGTCATATAGGAACCCGGATTTGCCTAAGTTCCAAACCTACATCCTTAAACGCGGACAACCAACGCCGCGCTAGCCTAGCCTTCTCCGTCCCCCCGTCGCAGTTATGCGAGGTGCAGGAATATTAACCTGCTTCCCATCGATTACGCTTTTCAGCCTCATCTTAGGGGTCGACTCACCCTACCCCGATTAACGTTGGATAGGAACCCTTGGTCTTCCGGCGAGGGAGTTTTTCACTCCCTTTATCGTTACTTATGTCAACATTCGCACTTCTGATACCTCCACGGTGCCTTACAGCTTCCGCTTCAACAGCTTACAGAACGCTCCTCTACCATGCGTATAAACGCATCCGCAGCTTCGGTCTCTAGTTTGAGCCCCGTTATATCTTCCGCGCAGGCCGACTCGACTAGTGAGCTATTACGCTTTCTTTAAAGGATGGCTGCTTCTAAGCCAACCTCCTAGCTGTCTGAGCCTTCCCACATCGTTTCCCACTTAACTAGAAGTTTGGGACCTTAGCTGGCGGTCTGGGTTGTTTCCCTTTTCACGACGGACGTTAGCACCCGCCGTGTGTCTCCCATGATTGCACTCTTGGGTATTCGGAGTTTGCATCGGGTTGGTAAGTCGGGATGACCCCCTAGCCGAAACAGTGCTCTACCCCCCAAGGTGAGACATGAGGCGCTACCTAAATAGCTTTCGAGGAGAACCAGCTATCTCCGAGCTTGATTAGCCTTTCACTCCGATCCACAGGTCATCCGCTAACTTTTCAACGGTAGTCGGTTCGGTCCTCCAGTTGATGTTACTCAACCTTCAACCTGCCCATGGATAGATCGCCCGGTTTCGGGTCTACTCCCAGCAACTATGCGCCCTATTAAGACTCGGTTTCCCTACGCCTCCCCTAAACGGTTAAGCTTGCTACTGAAAGTAAGTCGTTGACCCATTATACAAAAGGTACGCAGTCACCGAACTAAGTCGGCTCCCACTGCTTGTACGTACACGGTTTCAGGGTCTATTTCACTCCCCTCACAGGGGTTCTTTTCGCCTTTCCCTCACGGTACTGGTTCACTATCGGTCAGTCAGGAGTATTTAGCCTTGGAGGATGGTCCCCCCATGTTCAGACAGGATAACACGTGTCCCGTCCTACTCGATTTCACTGGAAAAGGGTTTTCGAATACGGGGCTATCACCCACTATGGCCAGACTTTCCAGTCTGTTCTTCTAACCCAAATCCAGCTTAAGGGCTGGTCCCCGTTCGCTCGCCGCTACTAAGGGAATCTCGGTTGATTTCTTTTCCTTCGGGTACTTAGATGTTTCAGTTCCCCGAGTTCGCCTCTCTAAACCTATATATTCAGTAAAGAGATACCACTTACGTGGTGGGTTTCCCCATTCGGAAATGTACGGATCAAAACTTGTTTACCAGTTCCCCGTACCTTATCGCAGGTTACAACGTCCTTCATCGCCTCTGACTGCCAAGGCATCCACCGTGCACGCTTATTCACTTGACCATATAACCCAAAGGTGTCTGATCAACTGAATGGTTCTCGTAACGATCGATTTCGCCGGTTGGCGCTTGTATCAAACAATACAAGACAATCTTTATCTTACAGTTTCCAAATTGTTAAAGAGCGTT